>JAEXBL010000457.1 GCA_023394015.1 Pseudomonadota bacterium
TGCCACATCCGCGTGGCCGACGAGACCACCTTCTACGCACTGCCCGAGGGCACGCGCGGCATCTTCGTGGGCGGCGGCGGCTCGGTGCGCATCCCCAAGCTGATCGGCGTGGCGCGCATGACCGACATGATGCTCACCGGCCGCGTCTACAGCGCCGCCGACGGCGAGCGCCTGGGCTTCGCGCAATACCTGGTGCCCGCCGGCGGCGCCTTCGACAAGGCGATGGAACTGGCCGAGCGCATCGCCACCAACGCGCCGCTGACCAACTACGCGCTGATGCACGCGCTGCCCCGCATCGCCGAGCAGCCGGCCGACCACGGCCTGATGACCGAGGCGCTGATCAGCGCCATCGCCCAGGCCGCGCCCGAGGCCAAGCAGCGCGTGCGCGACTTCCTGCAAGGCAAGGCCGGCACGAAAGTGAAGAAGGCTTGAAGCCGTTTCGGCCTAGCGCGCACGCAGACAACGCGCCAGCAGCCATCAAGAACAGAGTGGAGTGAGACAAGCATGACCGCCGCCACCAGCGCAGAGCCCATCGCAGCGCCCGCCGCCGCACCGGCCCGCTACCGCCCGCTCGCCTTCGGCGTGACCCGCGCCACGGTGCGCGGCGCCGACGGCGGCGTGCAGTACCTCAGCGCCGACGTGGCCCTGCAGCCGTTTTGCGAGCGCATGTCCGACCGCCTGATCCACTGGGCGCGCACCACCCCCGACGAGACCTTCGTTGCCCAGCGCCAGCGCCTGGCGGATGGCACGCTGGGCGACTGGCGCCGCGTCAGCTACGCCCAGACGCTGGACGCCGCGCGCCGCATCGGCCAGGCGCTGCTCGACCGCGGCCTGTCCGCCGAGCGGCCGGTCGTGGTCCTGTCCGACAACGGCATCGACCACGCGCTGCTGGCGCTGGCCTGCGTGTACGTGGGCATTCCGTTCTCGCCCGCCTCGCCGGCCTATTCCCTCATCAGCAAGGACTACGGCAAGCTGCGCCACGTCATCAACACGCTGACGCCGGGCCTGATCTGGGCCGAGGACGGCGAGCGCTACGGCCCGGCGCTGGCCGCCACCGCGCCGGCCGATTGCGAGATCGCCGTCTCGCGCCACGCCGATCATCCGCACCTCAAGGGCCGCCCCGCCACCCTGCTGTCCGAGCTGCTGGCCACCGCGCCGACGCCCGCCGTCGATGCCGCGCAGGCGGCCACCACGGCCGACACCATCGTCAAGTTCCTGTTCACCAGCGGCTCCACCAAGCTGCCCAAGGCCGTCATCAACCCGCACCGCATGTGGTGCGCCAACCAGCAGCAGATGCGCCAGTCGATGCCGATCCTGACCGAGGAGCGGCCGGTGCTGGTCGACTGGCTGCCCTGGAACCACACCTTCGGCGGCAACCACAACGTCGGCCTGGTGCTGAACAACGGCGGCACGCTCTACATCGACGAGGGCAAGCCCACGCCCGCGCTGGTGGGCGAGACGCTGCGCAACCTGCGCGAGATCGCGCCCACGCTGTACTTCAACGTGCCCACCGGCTTCGAGGCCATTGCCAACGCCATGAAGACCGACGACGCGCTGCGCCGCAACTTCTTCTCGCGCGTGCGCATGTTCTTCTACGCCGGCGCCTCGCTGGCGCAGCCGGTGTGGGATTCGCTGTTTGAAAGCGCCGAGCGCGAGATCGGCGAGCGCATCGTCATGACCTGCGGCTTCGGCATGACCGAGTCGGCGCCCTACGGCCTGT
Source organism: Pseudomonadota bacterium (assembly GCA_023394015.1). Classification (GTDB taxonomy): domain Bacteria; phylum Pseudomonadota; class Gammaproteobacteria; order Burkholderiales; family Burkholderiaceae_C; genus Ottowia. The sequence goes on from JAEXBL010000457.1 coordinate 1,721, forward strand.
TCCCCACCAGCCCCGATATCAAGGCCGGCGAGCTGGGCCTGCCCACGCCGGGCATGGAATGCAAGCTGGTGCCGGTGGAGGGCAAGACCGAGCTGCGCTACCGCGGCCCCAACATCACGCCCGGCTACTGGCGCGCGCCCGAGGCCACGGCCGAGGCCTTCGACGAGGAAGGCTTCTTCGCCACCGGCGACGCGGTGCTGTGGATCGACCCGGCCGATCGCCACAAGGGCCTGCGCTTCGACGGCCGCATCGCCGAGGACTTCAAGCTCGCCACCGGCACCTTCGTCAGCGTCGGGCCGCTGCGCGCACGCGTCATTACCGGTGGCGCGCCCTATATCCAGGACGTGGTCGTCACCGGCCTGAACCGCACCGAGATCGGCGCGCTGGTGTTTCCCACGCCGGCCGTGCGCAGCCTGGTCGACCTGCCGCCCGACGCCCCGCTGGCCGAGGTGCTGCGCCAGCGCCCGGTGCTGCAGAAGTTCCAGAGCCTGGTGACCGACCTGTCGCTCACCGCCACCGGCAGCGCCAACCGCGTGGCGCGCCTGCTGCTGCTGGCCGAGCCGCCCTCCATCGACCTGGGCGAAGTCACCGACAAAGGCAGCATCAACCAGCGCGCCGTGCTGCAGCACCGCGACGATCTGGTCCGGGCGCTGTACGAGGAGCCGCCCGGCCACATCGTCATCAAGCCCGGGGTGGACCTATGACGAATGACGGCGGCTGCGCCGGCCTATGACAAATGACAAAGCGCCCTCGCCCCCGGAGCCTTTTGTCATTTGTCATCGATGCCGCGCAGCGGCGAGGTCATTCGTCATCGTGTGAGCACAAGGAAAACCCATGAAAAGTCGAGGATTCTTCACCGCCTTTGCCGACGTCTGGATGCTGGATGGCGTGCGCACGCCGATGGTCGATTACTGCGGCGCGCTGGGCCATGTATCGCCCACCGACCTGGGCATCAAGGCGGCGCGCGAGGCACTCAGGCGCGCCGGCGTGGCGCCGGCCGACATCGGCTCGGTGGTCACCGGCAACATGGCGCCGGGCGATTTCGACCAGTTCTTCCTGCCGCGCCACATCGGTCTGTACGCCGGCGTGCCGCTGGAGGTGCCGGCCATCATGGCGCAGCGCATCTGCGGCACTGGCTTCGAGCTGTTCCGCCAGGCCGGCGAGCACATCCAGGGCGGTGCCTGCGACGCGGCGCTGGTGGTCGGTACCGAGAACATGACGCGCAACCCCATCGCCGCCTTCGACCACCGCACCGGCTTCAAGCTGGGCGCGCCGGTGGGCTTCAAGGACTACATGTGGGAGGCGCTGAAGGACCCGGCCGCCGGCATCAACATGATCCAGACCGCCGAGAACCTGGCGAAGAAGTACGGCATCACGCGCGAGCAGGTCGATGCGTTCGCGCACCAGTCCTTCGCCAGGGCGGTGGCGGCGCAGGACAGCGGCTTTCTGGCCGGCGAGATCGTGCCCGTGGTCACCGAGAAGTTCGAGATCGAAGGCTACCGTCCGCGCGGCATCCGGCTGCCGAGCAAGCTGACCGAGCTGGCGCAGGACACGCACCCGCGCCCCTCGCCCATCGAGGTGCTGGCCAAGCTGCGGCCGGTGTTCGAAGGTGGCGTGCAGACCGGCGGCAACTCGTCGGCGCTGGTGGATGCGGCCGCGGCAGCCGTGGTGGCCTCGGGCGCCTACGCCAAGGCTTGGGCCAGAGCGAACGGCCAGCAACCGCTGGCCCGCATCGTCGGCGCGGCAGCGGTGGGCGTGCCGCCCGAGATCATGGGCATCGGCCCGGCACCGGCCATCCGCCTGCTGCTGGCGCGCACCGGCCTGAAGCTGGAGGACATCGGCCGCTTCGAGATCAACGAGGCGCAAGGCGCGCAGACACTGGCCGTGGGCAAGGAACTGGGGCTGGACATGGACCGGCTCAACGTCAACGGCGGCGCCATCGCGCTCGGCCACCCGCTGGCGGCCACCGGCGTGCGCCTGACCCTCACGCTGGCGCGCGAACTGCGCCGCGCTGGCCTGCGCTACGGCATCAGTTCGGCCTGCGTGGGCGGCGGGCAAGGCATCGCGCTGCTGCTGGAGAACCCGTCGGCGGCCTGATGAATCTCAAGCCACATCGGCCCGCAACGCCCGTCCAGCGAACCAAAACAGCTATCCATTCATGAGCAAGGAAACCGTTTACGAAGTGAAGGTGATGTTCGGCGACTGCGACCCGGCCGGCATCGTGTTCTTTCCCAACTTCAGCAAGTGGATGGACGCGGCCTCGCTGCATTTCTTCATGGAATGCGGCGTGCCGCCCTGGCGCGAGCTGAAAAAGACCACCGGCATCATCGGCACGCCGCTGCTGGAGATCCACACCCGGTTCCTGCGCCCCGCCACCTACGGCGACACGCTGCAGGTGCACACCAGCATCGAATCCTGGGCCGCCAAGACCTTCGTGCAAAAGCACGTGGTCAAGAAGGGCGAGCAGCTGCTGTGCGAAGGGCGCGAAACCCGGGCCTTTTGCATCCACCCCGAAGGCGGCCGCCTGCAGGCTATTCCGGTGCCCGATTTCATCAAGGAGAAGTGCGCCTGAACCAGGGCGCCCCGCGTTTTCAAACCACCCTCAAAGAGGAGACAAACCATGACCCGCTTCCCCCTCAAGGCCTTGCTGGCCGCCGCTGCGCTGGCCGCCAGCGGCGCCGCGCTGGCCGACATCACCATCGGCGTGATCGCGCCGATGACCGGCCCGGCCTCGGGCCTGGGCATTCCGGCCGGCAACCAGGTCAAGCTGTGGCCGAAGGAGATCGCCGGCCAGAAGCTGAACGTGATCGTGATGGACGACGCCACCGATCCCACGCAGGGCGTGCAGCACGCCAAGAAGCTGATCACCGCCGACAAGGTCGACGTGCTGATGGGCTCGGTGGCCACGCCGGTGGCCGCGGCCATCGCCCAGGTGTCGGAGGAATCGGCCACGCCGCAGATCGCCTGGTCGCCGGTGGCCGTGCCCGCGGGCAAGGACAAGTGGCTGTTCCGCATGCCCCAGTCCAACGCCGTGATGGGCCACGCCATCATCGCGCACATGAAGCAGCAAGGCATCAAGAGCGTGGGCTTTCTGGGCTACAGCGACGCCTACGGCGAGACCTGGCTGAACGACTTCAAGCCGCAGGCCGAAAAGGCCGGCATCAAGTTCGGCCCGGTGGAGCGCTTTGCCCGCGCCGACACCAGCGTGACCGGCCAGGTGCTGAAGCTGGTGTCGGCCAACCCCGATGCCATGCTGGTGGTGGCCTCCGGCTCGGGCGCGGCCATGCCGCACATGGCGTTGGTCGAGCGCGGCTACAAGGGCAAGATCTACCAGACCCACGCCGCCGCCACGCGCGACCTGATGCGCGTGGGCGGCAAGGCGGTGGAAGGCGGCTACGTGGTCTCCGGCCCGGCCGTGCTGGCCGAGCAGTTGCCCGATGCGCACCCGTCCAAGGCCGAGGCCATCAAGTTCGTGCAGCAGTACGAAAAGGCCTATGGCGCCGGCTCGCGCAACCAGTTTGCCGGCCACTCCTACGACTCGATGATCGTGCTGCAGAAAGCGGTGCCGATTGCGCTGCAAAAGGCCCAGCCCGGCACGGCCGAGTTCCGCGCCGCGCTGCGCGACGCCTTCGAGCAGATCGGCACCACCACCCTGGCCCACGGAGTGCTGAACTGGACGCCGC
>JAEXBL010000010.1 GCA_023394015.1 Pseudomonadota bacterium
ACCTTGATCATCACCGGCGTGATGTCGAGGCCCGTGCCATCGCCTTCGATGAAGGGGATGATCGGCTGCTCGGGCACGTTCAGCGTGAAGTCGGGGTTGACGGTGATCTTCTGGCCGTCGGCGGGCACCTTGATGTGCTGGTACATGGGGCGGAGTCTCCGAAGGGGGTGAGCCAAAACAAGCGGCCGCGCAGCCATCGGCGGGCCATTCAATGCGAGGCTCATTCTAGCCAGCCGCATCGGCGGGCCGGCGCCAGGGCGACAATGCGGCCTGCGCCGGCGCCCGCTGAAACCTTGGCGGTGCCGGCCGGTCTCATGCTGCCTGATCTGCTTTCTCATGCCCGCCATGCCTTCCTTGCTTCGCCGACACCTGCTTTCCCTTCTCGCCGCGCTGGCCTGCGCGCCCGCGCTGGCACAACGGGCGCCCGCCGGGCAGCCGCAGCTGGATTTGCCGCGCACCCAGCTCACCGTCGGCATGCACCGCATCGACACGCAACTGGCGACCACGCCCGAGCAGCGCCAGATCGGCCTGATGCACCGCCGGCAGATGCCGCAGCACGAGGGCATGCTGTTCGTGTTCGAGCAGCCCGCCGTGCAGTGCTTCTGGATGCGCAACACGCTGATCCCGCTGACGGCGGCCTTCGTGGCCGACGACGGCCGCATCGTCAACCTGGCCGACATGCAGCCGCTGGATGAAACCAGCCACTGCTCGACCAAGCCGGTGCGCTACGTGCTGGAGATGAACCAGGGCTGGTTCGAGCAGCGCCACCTGAAGGCCGGCATGCGGCTGCGCGGGCAGCCGTTCGAGGGGCACTGATCCCCAAGAAAAACGGCGCCCGCGGGCGCCGTGGATGCGTCGGTGCAGGGCCGGCCTCAGGCCGCCAGCTTGGCCAGCGCGGCGTTGAAGGTGGGGCTGGGGCGCATCACCGCGTCCAGCTTGGCCGGGTCGGGCTGGTAGTAGCCGCCGATGTCCACCGGCTGGCCCTGGATGTCGGTCAGCTCCTGCACGATCTTCTGCTCATCAGCAGCCAGGGCCTTGGCCAGCGGGGCGAATCGGGCGGCCAGCGCCTGGTCCTCGGTCTGCGCGGCCAGTTCCTCGGCCCAGTAGCGGGCCAGGTAATACTGGCTGCCGCGGTTGTCGAGCTGGCCGGTCTTGGGGCTGGGGCCCTTGTTGTTGTCCAGCAGCTTGCCGGTGGCGGCGTCCAGCGTCTTGGCCAGCAGCGTGGCCTGGGCGTTGCCGGTCTTGAGCCCCAGGTCTTCCAGGCTGACGGCCAGGGCCAGGAACTCGCCCAGCGAATCCCAACGCAGGTGGTTCTCCTCGGTGAGCTGCTGCACGTGCTTGGGCGCCGATCCGCCGGCGCCGGTCTCGTACATGCCGCCGCCGGCCATCAGCGGCACGATGGACAGCATCTTGGCGCTGGTTCCCAGCTCCATGATCGGGAACAAATCGGTCAGGTAGTCGCGCAGGATGTTGCCGGTGGCGCTGATGGTGTCCTGCCCGCGGATCACGCGCTCCAGCGTGTAGCGCATGGCGCGCACCTGGCTCATGATCTGGATGTCGAGCCCGTCGGTGTCGTGCTCGTGCAGGTACATCTTGACCTTGGTGATGAGCTGGTTCTCGTGCGGGCGGTACGGGTCCAGCCAGAACACCACCGGCATGCCCGAGTGGCGCGCGCGCGTGACGGCCAGCTTGACCCAGTCGCGGATGGCGGCGTCCTTGACCTGGCACATGCGCCAGATGTCGCCAGCCTCGACGTTCTGGCTCATCAGCACCTCGCCGGTGTCGATGTCGGTGATGTTGGCCACGCCGTCCTCGGGCACCTCGAAGGTTTTGTCGTGGCTGCCGTATTCCTCGGCCTGCTGGGCCATCAGGCCGACGTTGGGCACGGTGCCCATGGTCTTGGGGTCGAAGGCGCCGTGCCACTTGCAGAAGTTGATCATCTCCTGGTAGATGCGGGCGAAGGTGCTTTCGGGCATCACCGCCTTGACGTCCTTCAGGCGACCGTCGGCGCCCCACATCTTGCCGCCGTTGCGGATCATGGCCGGCATCGAGGCGTCGACGATGACGTCGTTGGGCGAGTGGAAGTTGGTGATGCCCTTGCTGGAATCGACCATGGCCAGCTCGGGCCGGTGCTCGTGGCAGGCGTGCAGGTCGGCCTTGATCTCGTCCTGCTGGCTTTGCGGCAGCGCCTCGATCTTGTTGTACAGATCGACCATGCCGTTGTTGACGTTCACGCCCAGCTCGTCGAACAGCTTCTGGTGCTTGGCGAAGGCGTCGCGGTAGAAGATGCGCACGCAGTGGCCGAACACGATGGGGGGCGAGACCTTCATCATGGTCGCCTTCACGTGCAGCGAGAACATCACGCCGGTCTTGTGCGCGTCCTCGATCTCCTTCTCATAGAAGGCCAGCAGCGCCTTCTTGCTCATGAACATCGAGTCGATCACCTCGCGGTCCTGCAGCGCCACCTTCTCCTTCAGCACGATGGTCTTGCCGCTCTGAGTGATCAGCTCCATCTTCACGTCGCGCGCGCGGTCCAGCGTCATCGACTTCTCGCCGCTGTAGAAGTCGCCGCTGTGCATGTGCGAGACGTGGCTGCGCGAGGCCTGGCTCCAGGCCGCCATGCTGTGCGGGTTCTTGCGCGCGTACTCCTTCACGGCGCGCGGCGCGCGGCGGTCGGAGTTGCCCTCGCGCAGCACCGGGTTGACCGCGCTGCCGATGCACTTGTTGTAGCGCGCGCGAATCTCTTTCTCTTTGTCGTCCTTGGGGTTCTCGGGAAAGTCGGGAACCTTGTAGCCCTTGTCCTGCAGCTCCTTGATGGCGGCCTTGAGCTGCGCCACCGAGGCGCTGATGTTGGGCAGCTTGATGATGTTGGCCTCGGGCTTGAGCGTCAGCCGGCCCAGCTCGGCCAGGTTGTCGGGCACGCGCTGCGCTTCCGTCAGGTAGTCGGGGAACTGGCCGAGGATGCGGCCGGCCACCGAGATGTCGCTGGTGGCCACGTCGATGCCGGCCGGCGCGGTGAAGGCCTGCACGATGGGCAGGAACGCCGCCGTCGCCAGACGGGGCGCCTCGTCGGTCAGCGTGTAGACGATGGTGGATGGCTTGTCGCTCATGAAAGTCTCTCCGGTTTATCGTTGTGGACGCGCTCGGGCCGGCGCGAAGGCGGTTGCGCAGCATGTTGACACGCATTCCTGACGCGGCGCTCACGGCGCCCGTCGGTCGCCCGCCTATTGTGGCAAAGCGCAGAAGGCGCTGCCCGGGCGGGGGCGTCGGCGCCGCGTCAAGCGCGTGGGCTATGCTTTTTCGCGCCCCCTGTTGCTGGAGATTGCCTTGCCCCTGCCGCCCGCCGCTGCCCTTCGACCACCCGCTGTGCCGCTGGCCCTGGCCGCGCTGGCGCTGCTGCTGGCGCCCACCGCGGCCCGCGCCGACCAGCCGCTGTGGGAAGCCGGCCTGGGCGTGGGCGCGGTCAGCTTTCCGCACTACCGTGGCTCGGCCGAGCGCAGCAACTACCTGCTGCCGGCGCCCTACTTCGTCTACCGCGGCGACTTTCTCAAGGCCGACCGCAACGGCGTGCGCGGCGTGTTCGTTGATTCCGAGCGCCTGCAGCTCGATTTGAGCCTGAACGCCTCGGTGCCCGTGCGTGCCAGCGACGACAGCGTGCGCCGCGGCATGCCGGGGCTCAAGCCCACCGTGGAGTTCGGCCCCTCGCTGGAAGTCAAGCTGTGGCGCTCGGCCGACGGCCGCCGCGCGCTGGACCTGCGCCTGCCGGTACGCGCCGCCTTCACCGTGCAGCGCTCGCCGCGCTACGTGGGCGTGATCGCCTCGCCGCACCTCAACCTGGACATCAAGAACCCGCTGGGCGCCACCGGCTGGAACCTGGGCCTGCTGGCCGGCCCCATCTTTGCCGACCGGCGCCAGCACGCCTACTTCTACGACGTGGCGCCGCAGCACGCCACGCCCGATCGCCCCGCCTGGCGCGCCAGCGGCGGCTACAGCGGCAGCCGCGTGCTGGCCGCGCTGTCCAAGCGCTACCCGCAGTTCTGGATCGGCGGCTTCGTCGGCGTTGACAGCCTGGCCGGCGCCAAGTTCGAGCACAGCCCGCTGGTGCAGCGTCGGCACGCCTGGGCGGCGGGCATCGCCGTCACCTGGATCATCGGCGAATCGAGCCAGCGCGTGCCAGATTGAAGGGTGGACCTGTCATCGGCGCTCACCAATACCCCAGCGCCTTCCACCACGCGCCGCCCACCACCAGCCAGATGATGATGAGCACCACGCTCATCACGAAGCCGGCCTTCCACCATTCGCCCAGGGTGACGTAGCCCGAGCCGAAGATGACCGGCGAGGTGCCGGTGGCGTAGTGGGTGAGCGTCATCATGATGTTGGAGGCCGCCGCCATCATCAGCGCGAAGGGCAGCGCCGGCGCGCCCAGCGCCAGGCCGGCGCCGTAGAAGGCGGCGAACATGGCGGTGATGTGCGCGGTGGTGCTGGCAAAGGCGTAGTGCGCGTACAGGTAGGCCAGCATCAGCAGCGCGCTGGCGCCCATCCAGCCCAGGCCCAGGCTGCCGATGCCGACCTCGATGCTGTGGGCAAACCAGGTGATCAGGCCCAGCTTGTTGAGGAAAGTGGCCATCATCACCAGCGCGCCGAACCAGACGATGGTGTCCCAGGCGCTTTTCTCCTTGATCACGTCGCCCCAGCTCAGCACGCCGGTGGCCAGGCACAGCGACAGGCCGATGAAGGCGGTGGTGGTGGGGTCCACCGCCCAGCCGGGGCCGAGCAACATGGCCGGCACGCCGGCCCACAAGAGCAGCAGCACGCCGAACACGCCCAGCATGATCAGCTCGCCGCGGGTGACGGGGCCGAGCGCCTGCAGCCGCTCGCGCGCGAACTGCGCGGCGTTGGGCGTGCTCTTGATCTCCGGCGGGTACAGCCAGTAGATGACCAGCGGCATGATGGCCAACGCCACCAGGCCCGGCAGCAGCATGGCCAGCGCCCAGGTGCCCCAGCTCAGCGAGATCTGCGCACCGGTGGCGTCGGCGATGAGCTTGACCACCAGCGGGTTGGGCGCGGTGGCGGTGATGAACATGGCCGAGGTGATGGGGTTGCCGTGGTAGTTGGACAGCGCCAGAAAGCGCCCGATGCGCCCCTGCGTGCCCTTCTCCGGGTCGGAGTCGTAGCTGCCGGCAATCGCCCGCATGATGGGGTGGATGATGCCGCCGCAGCGCGCCGTGTTGCTGGGCGTGACGGGCGCCAGGATCAGCTCCGACAGCGCCAGCGAGTAGGCGATGCCGATGGTCTTGCGACCCCACACGGCGATGAACAGGTAGCCGATGCGCGCGCCCAGGCCGGTGTTGATGATGCCGCGCGAGATCATGATCGACACGCCGATCAGCCAGATCAGCGGGTTGGCGAAGCTGGACAGCGCATCGGCGATGGCGCCGGCTGGCTTGTCGTTGGTGACGCCGGTGACGGCCACCAGCGCCACCGCGATCATCGACAGCGCGCCGATCGGCATGGCCTTGCCGATGATGGCGGCGATGGTGGCCACGAACAGCGCCAGCAGGTGCCAGGCGTTGGCGGTGACCCCTTCGGGCACCGGGATGCCGAACCAGATCAGCAGGCCGATCGCCACGGCGATGGCGGTGGGTAGCGGTTGGAAGCCCATGCGCGTTCTCCTCGGGTGGGGTGCGGCAGGCAGCAGGGGTGCAGAGCGTCCACTCACTCATGAACGGCGGCACCCCATACCTGGGCGTGCATCGTCGCACAGGATGCGCGTCAAGTCTCGCGCAAGCTGCGCGGGCGTCGGTGTCTCGCCACACTGGCGGCGAGCCGCCAGAGGAGTGCGGCCAGGTGCCGGCGGCGGCGCTTACATTGGCCGGACTGCAACCCGCGCCCGGTAGGTGGATGCACACCGCCTGACCTGTTCATGCCCCACCCATGACCGACATCGACGCCTTCTTCGCCCGCTACGAGCAGGGCGCCAACAGTTTCGACCCCGAACTGGTCGCCGCGCAGTTCACCGACCCGTTCATGGGTGGAGATCCGAACGGCGTGATGAGCGCGCGCAACGACGAGGCCTTTCGCCACAGCATCCCGCAGCGCCAGGCCTTCATGCAGCAGATCGGCTTTCGCTTTGCCCGCGTGCTGGACGTGGCCGCCACGCCGCTGGACGCGCACTACACCATGGCCAGAGTGCACTGGCACCTGCGCTTCGAGAAAACGCCCGGCCAGCCGCAGGACTTTCGCTTCTTCATCACCTACTTCCTGTTCGACCCCGGCAAGCCGGGTACGGGGCTGAAGGTGGCGTTCTACATCTCGCACGAAGACGAGCAGCGGGTGATGCGCGAGGCGGGGCTGTTGCCTGAAACGGCTTCGCCAGCCCCGGGGGCGCGAGCGCAGCCCTGACCCTGACCGCGCCCGCGTGGCTTGCCCAAAACAAGAAAAGCCACCTTGCGGTGGCTTTCTTCATGCCGTGGGAACCCCGATCAGCCGAAATTCTTGGCCGCGAAGTCCCAGTTGACCAGCTTGTCGAGGAAGGTCTCGACGAACTTGGGGCGGGCGTTGCGGTAGTCGATGTAGTAGGCGTGCTCCCACACGTCCACCGTCAGCACCGGGGTATCGCCGGTGGTCAGCGGGGTGCCGGCGGCGCCCATGTTGACGATGTCCAGGCTGCCGTCGGCCTTCTTGACCAGCCAGGTCCAGCCACTGCCAAAGTTGCCGACGGCGCTGGTGACGAAGGCCTTCTTGAAGTCGGCATAGCTGCCCCACTTCTTGTTGATGGCCTCGGCCAGGGCGCCGCTGGGCTCGCCGCCGCCCTGGGGCTTCATGCAGTTCCAGAAGAAGGTGTGGTTCCAGATCTGCGCGGCCTGGTTGTAGATGCCGCCGCTGGATTTCTTGATCACGTCCTCGAGTTCCATGTTCTCGAACTCGGTGCCTTGCTGCAGCTCGTTGAGCTTGTCGACGTAGGCCTTGTGGTGCTTGCCGTGGTGGTATTCCAGCGTTTCCTGGCTGTAGGCGGGCGCCAGCGCGTCGATGGCGTACGGCAGGGGGGGAAGCGTGCGTTCCATGTGCTTTGTCCTCTTTATCGTGGGTGGTTGATGGGTGGCGGACCATGATAGGTCGCCAGTTGCCCGGGCATTGTAGGAACTCAGGCCGAACGGCGTGCAAGCACCTGCAGATCAACCTTGCCGTCGGCCAGGGTGGCCGCCAGCGCCTGGCCGGGCGCGGTTTGCGCGGCGCGGGTGACGGGCTGGCCGGCTGTGTCTTCCAGCCAGGCGTAGCCGCGC
>JAEXBL010000019.1 GCA_023394015.1 Pseudomonadota bacterium
CGCCGGCGAGCTTCGAGCCGACCATCGACTACGTGGTCACCAAGATCCCGCGCTTCGCGTTCGAGAAATTCCCTGCCGCCGACAACCGCCTGACCACGCAGATGAAGAGCGTGGGCGAGGTGATGGCCATGGGCCGCACCTTCCAGGAATCGTTCCAGAAGGCGCTGCGCGGTCTGGAGGTCGGCGTCGACGGCATGAACGAGAAGACGCAGGACCGCGAGTGGCTGGAGAAGGAGCTGGGTGAACCGGGCCCCGACCGCATCTGGTTCGTCGGCGACGCCTTCGCCGCCGGCTGGTCGCTGCAGGAAGTGCACGACCTCACCAAGATCGACAAGTGGTTCCTGGTGCAGATCGAGGAGATCGTGAAGATCGAGCTGGAACTGGACCAGCACACCGCCGCGCATGGCGACGAGGCGCTCGACATGCTCTCGAAAGAGGAGCTGCGGACACTGAAGGCCAAGGGCTTTTCCGACCGACGCCTGGCCAAGCTGCTCAAGACCAGCGACAAGGCCGTGCGCGAGCGCCGCCGTGCGCTGGGCGTGCGCCCGGTGTTCAAGCGCGTGGACACCTGCGCCGCCGAGTTCGCCACCGACACCGCCTACCTGTACTCGACCTACGAGGACGAGTGCGAGGCCGAGCCTTCGACCAAGAAGAAGATCATGGTGCTGGGCGGTGGCCCCAACCGCATCGGCCAGGGCATCGAGTTCGACTACTGCTGCGTGCACGCCGCGCTGGCGATGCGCGAGGACGGCTACGAGACCATCATGGTCAACTGCAACCCCGAGACCGTCTCGACCGACTACGACACCAGCGACCGCCTGTACTTCGAGCCGCTGACGCTGGAAGACGTGCTGGAGATCGTCGACAAGGAAAAACCCGTCGGCGTGATCGTGCAGTACGGCGGCCAGACGCCGCTGAAGCTGGCCCTGGGCCTGGAGGCCGAGGGCGTGCCCATCATCGGCACCAGCCCCGACATGATCGACGCCGCAGAGGACCGCGAGCGCTTCCAGAAGCTGCTGCACGAACTCGATCTGCGCCAGCCGCCCAACGCCACCGCGCGCACTGAAAGCGAGGCGCTGGAGAAGGCCGCCGAGCTGGGCTACCCGCTGGTGGTGCGCCCGAGCTACGTGCTGGGCGGCCGCGCCATGGAGATCGTGCACGAGCAGCGCGACCTGGAGCGCTACATGCGCGAGGCGGTGAAGGTGAGCAACGATTCGCCGGTGCTGCTGGACCGCTTCCTGTCCGACGCCATCGAATGCGACGTCGATGCCGTGCGCGACAGCGCCGGCCGCGTGTTCATCGGCGGCGTGATGGAGCACATCGAGCAGGCCGGCGTGCACTCGGGCGATTCGGGCTGCTCGCTGCCGCCGTACTACCTCAGGCAGGAGACGGTGGACGAGCTCAAGCGCCAGACCGCCGCCATGGCCCAGGCGCTGAACGTGGTGGGCCTGATGAACGTGCAGTTCGCCATCCAGGAAGTGCCGCAGGACGATGGCAGCACCCGCGACGTGATCTACGTGCTGGAGGTGAACCCGCGCGCCAGCCGCACCGTGCCCTTCGTCAGCAAGGCCACCGGGGTGCAGCTGGCCAAGGTGGCGGCGCGCTGCATGGCCGGGCAGACGCTGGATGCGCAGGGCGTGGGCGCCGAGGTCACGCCGCCGTACTTCAGCGTCAAGGAGGCGGTGTTCCCCTTCGTCAAGTTCCCCGGCGTGGACACCATCCTCGGCCCCGAGATGAAGTCCACCGGCGAGGTGATGGGCGTGGGCAAGAGCTTTGGCGAGGCCTTCATCAAGGCCCAGATCGGCGCCGGCGAGCGCCTGCCGCGGCCGCTCAAGGCCGACGGCACGCCGGCCGGCAAGGTGTTCCTCACCGTGAAGAACGCCGACAAGCCGACCGCGGTGAAGATCGCGCGCGACCTGCACGCCATGGGCTTCCGGCTGGTGGCCACGCGCGGCACCGCCGCCGCCATCGAGGCTGCCGGCGTGCCCTGCGAGACCGTCAACAAGGTCACCGAAGGGCGCCCGCACATCGTCGACATGATCAAGAACGACGAGATCGCGCTGACCATCAACACCGTCGAGGAGCGCCGCAACGCCATCGCCGACAGCCGCGCCATCCGCACCAGCTCGCTGCAGGCACGGGTGCCCAGCATCACCACCATCGCCGGCGCCGAAGCCGCGGTGGAGGGCATGGCCTTCATGGACAAGCTGGACGTGATTTCGGTGCAGGAGATGCATGCCGAACTGAGCTGACGCCCGCGCGCCCATTTCCACCCGCCTGCCCCCGCTGGCGGCATAATGGGCGCATCCAACACGCACACCGCCGAGGGGCAACGCTCGGCGGTTTCGCTTTTTCAGATTCAAGAGACACACACCATGGCCACCATACCCCTGACCAAGCGCGGCGCCGAAAAGCTCAAGGAAGAGCTGCAGCGCCTGAAGACCCAGGACCGGCCGGCGGTCATCGCCGCCATTGCCGAGGCGCGCTCGCACGGCGACCTGAGCGAGAACGCCGAGTACGACGCCGCCAAGGACCGCCAGGGCTTCATCGAGGGCCGCATCAAGGAGGTCGAGGGCAAGCTGGCTGCCGCGCAAATCATCGACCCGGCCGCGCTCGACGCCGGCGGCAAGGTGGTGTTCGGCGCCACCGTGGAGCTGGAGGACGAGGACACCGGCGCGCAGGTGACCTACCAGATCGTCGGCGAGGACGAGGCCGACCTGAAGCAGGGGCTGATCAACATCTCCAGCCCCATCGCCCGCGCGCTGATCGGCAAGGAAGAGGGCGACACCGCCGAGGTGCAGGCGCCGGGCGGGATCAAGCACTACGAGATCATCGGCGTCAAGTATGTGTGACACCCCCCTGAGTCGCCTGCGGCGCCTTCCCCCCTCTGCTACGCGAGGGGGAACAACGCCAGTGCCCGGCGTAGGTCCGGGCACGGCGTTCGCTGGAACGGCTTGCTCCGCGGCCATGGGTTCAATCAGGGCAGGGCGATGATGACCCGTGTCGCCTTGTTCGCCGCCGCCCTGTGGTGGGGCAGCCTGAGCGTGATCGGTTTCATGGCGGTGCCGCTGCTGTTCCGGTTTCTGCCGACGCCGGCGATGGCGGGCAACATGGCGGCGCATTTGTTCACGGCGCAGACCTGGGTGTCGGTGGCCTGCGGCGTGGTGCTGCTGCTGGTTTCGAGATCAGATCCGGCTGCAGCGCCTGCCAGTCGGGCGCAGGCGGCTCTTGTTTTCATAGTGCTGGGCCTGCTGCTGGCCTTGCTGATCGAGTTTGCGGTGGCGCCGCGCATCGTGGCGCGCGAGAATCTGCGCCTGTGGCACAGCGCCGGCTCGGTGATGTATGGCGTGCAATGGTTGTGCGCCGCCATCGTGCTGTGGCGGCTGGCCGGCAAGGCACGGGGGTGAGCGCATGGCATCGCAGATCGTCGAGATCGATTTCACGGACTGGGCCGAGGCCCACAGCCGGCCTGAGTGGACGGCGGCGGTGGAGGCCGGCAAGGTGCTGTTCTTTCCGCGCCTGGGCTTTGCCGTGCAGCCGGATGAGCGCGCGCTGCTGCGCGAGGACATGCTCAGCCCCAAGGCGCGCAACGTCAGCCTGGGCGCCGACGGCGTGCTGAAGGGCGCCGCCGGCAGCGCCCAGGAGCAGCAGGCGCTGGCGGCGATGATCGGCCGCTTTCGCCGGCAAGCGTTGCAGCTGGTGGACGGCCTGCTGCCCGAATACACCGGCCACCTGCGCATCGCGCCCACCAGCTTTCGCCCCCGGCAGGTGGAAACGCGCGCCCAGTCGGTGCGTGCCGACGACCAGCGCATGCACGTCGATGCGTTTCCCTCGCGCCCCAGCTACGGCGAGCGCCTGCTGCGCGTGTTCACCAACCTCAACCCGGCCGGCGTGCCGCGCGTGTGGCGCGTGGGCGAGGACTTCGAGACCATTGCGCGCCGCTACCTGCCCCAGGCCAGGCCGTACCGGCTGTGGCAGGCGAAGTTGCTGAACGCGGTGCACGCCACCAAGTCGCTGCGCAGCGAGTACGACCACCTGATGCTGCAGTTGCACGACCTGATGAAGTTCGACGAGCAATACCAGAAGACGGGCACGCAGGTGACCGTGCCGTTTCCGCCCGGCAGCGTGTGGGTGTGCTTTTCTGACCAAGCCACGCACGCGGTGATGAGCGGCCAGTTCATGATGGAGCAGACGCTTTACCTGCCGCCGGGCAAGGAAGTGAACCCGCAGGCCAGCCCGCTGGCGATATTGACGCGGCTGGTGGGCCGCCCGCTGGTGGGGGTGGGCGCTGGCACAGCCAGATGAGCAATGGCGCCGCTTCGCGTCAATGACGAGGCTCAGTCATTTGTCATTGAAGCGAAGCGAAGTCATTCGTCATTCTTCATGAAGCCTTCCACGCCTCCGCCACCCAGGTCGCCGGCTGGATGTGGTGAAAGCGCTTGTTGCGCCGCCCCGCCAGCGCGTCGGGCGGGTTCACCTCGCCGTGGAAGATGACGATGCGCGCGTTCTCCGGCACGAAGGGCGGCTTCCAGTAGTTCGTCGGCCAGGTGGGGATGCAGTGGTACTTGAAGCTCGGGCACCACTCGGCCGGCCAGTAGCTCAGCTTGCCCTGCCGGTGCAGAAAGTGCGAGAGGAATTCCTGCTCGTTGCGGTATTGCTTCTGCGCCTCGTCCATGTGGCCGCGAAAGTGCGCCAGCACGTCGGCGTGCGCGCCCAGGGTGAAGCGGTAGACCGACGAGTTGCCCACGATGCGCTCGCCAAAGCGCCAGAAGCGCGGGTAGTCGTGGATGATGAGGAACTCGCCCGGCTGGGTGAAGAAGTCGTCCAGGCTGCCGACGATGACCACGTCCAGGTCGAGGAACAGCGCCGTGCCACGCAGGCCGTGCAGGTCGCCCTCGAAGGTGGTCAGCTTCTTCCAAGCGCCGTCGCGCTGGCCGGGCTTGAGCTGCAGGTTCAGTGGCGGAATCGGCAGGCACTGCACCTCGGGACGTATGCCGCTGGCGTCGTCGGTCAGGCAGACGAAGTTGAACGTGCCCGACAGGTGCCGCCGCACCATACCGTACAGGCGGTTGACGTAGTCGGGGCCGTACTTGGTGCCCCATTTCATGCACAGAATATGCCTTTGGCGCGGGTCTGACATGCGGTGGAAGCTATGAAATCAGGAGCTACGAGGCTTCAGCCGGCGCGGGTCTTCTTGATGGACTTCTGCTTGGGCGCGGCTTTCTTGAGCTTGCCGCCCGGCGTCAGCCGCTGGTTGCCCAGCACGCGCACCACGCGCACCTGCGGGCGCTGGCCGCCGCGCTTGCTGAATTTCAGCACCTTCACGTCCTTGGGGCCGGCGCGCCGGGTGTCGTCGATGGCCTCGTCCGCCGGCTTCTCGGGGCGGGGGCGCCACAGCACCAGCAGCTTGCCGATGTGCTGCACGGGGGCGGCGTTCAACTCGTCGGCCAGCTGCTGGTAGATGGCCTCGCGCGCGGCGCGGTCGTCGCCGTGCACGCGGATCTTGATCAGGCCGTGGGCGTTCAGCGCGGCGTCGGTTTCCTTGATGACCGACGGCGGCAGGCCGTCGCCGCCGATCATGACCACGGGGTCGAGGTGGTGCGCGTCGGCGCGGTGCGCCTTGCGTTCGGCAGGGGTCAGTTCGATGTGCGGCATGGCACGTATTATCCGGCCAGCATGAAAGCCAAGCCCGACAGCCCGCCCAGCGGCAAGACCAAAGCCAAGACCAGGAGCAAGAAGGTCAACCGCGCCTGGCTGGCCGACCACCTGAACGACCCCTACGTCAAGCTGGCGCAGAAGGACGGCTACCGCGCCCGCGCCGCCTACAAGCTGAAGGAGATCGACGAGGCGCTGGGCCTGATCAAGCCCGGCATGCGCGTGGTCGACCTGGGGTCAACGCCCGGCGCCTGGAGCCAGTACGTGCGCCGGCGCCTGGCGCCCGGCGGCGCAGCGGTGGGCCAGCTCGACGGCAGCATCGTGGCGCTCGACATCCTGCCGATGGAGCCGATCGAGGGCGTGACCTTTCTGCAGGGCGATTTCCGCGACGAGGCCGTGCTGGCGCAGCTCAGCGCCGCGCTGGACGGCCAGCCGGTGGACCTGGTGGTGTCCGACATGGCGCCCAACCTGTCGGGCGTGGCGGCCAGCGACGCCGCGCGCATCAGCCACCTGGTGGAGCTGGCGGTGGACTTTGCCCAGGCCCACCTGCAACCTGGCGGCGCGCTGGTGGTGAAGCTGTTTCACGGCAGCGGCTACAGCCAGCTGGTGAAGCTGTTCAAGGACAGCTTCAAGGTGGTCAAGCCGATCAAGCCCAAGGCCTCTCGCGACAAATCCTCCGAAACCTTTCTGGTGGGCATCGGTCTCAAGAGCGTTGAGCGTTGAGCGTTGAGCGTTGAGCGCCCCGCGTCGAGCGTTTTCTTGATGCGCGTCAAGCATTGAAACGGGTTGTATGGCCGTGCCCAGCCCCATGCCCCGGCTTGTGGCGCGAATACAGTGTTTTCCGACAGGGATAACCGTGCTTTCGATCGTCGCCTGGCGGTTGAAATGCCTAAAATGGCCCACAACTACCCGGCATTGCCGGGTTTTCTGACTGGAGCGCAAGGCTTTGAAAAATCAGTGGTTCTCGAAGGTCGCCGTCTGGATGGTGATCGCCATGGTGCTGTTCACTGTGTTCAAGCAGTTCGACGGCGGCCGCATGGCCAGCGCCAGCCACATGGCGTATTCCGACTTCCTGGAAGAGGTGCGCAACAACCGCGTCAAAAGCGCCACCATTCAGGAAGGCCAGGGCGGCACCGACATCGTCGCCGTGATGAGCGACGACCGCCGCGTGCGCACCCAGGCGACGTATCTGGATCGCGGCCTGGTCGGTGACCTGATCAACCACGGCGTCAAGTTCGACGTCAAGCCGCGCGAGGAAGGCTCGCTGCTGATGACCCTGCTGGTCAGCTGGGGTCCGATGCTGCTGCTGATCGGCGTGTGGGTCTACTTCATGCGCCAGATGCAGGGCGGCGGCAAGGGCGGCGCGTTCAGCTTCGGCAAGAGCAAGGCGCGCATGCTGGACGAGAACAACAACACCGTCACCTTCGCCGATGTGGCCGGCTGCGACGAGGCCAAGGAAGAAGTCAAGGAAGTGGTCGACTTCCTGAAGGATCCGCAGAAGTTCCAGAAGCTCGGCGGCCGCATTCCGCGCGGCCTGCTGCTGGTCGGCCCGCCGGGCACCGGCAAGACGCTGCTGGCCAAGTCCATCGCCGGCGAGGCCAAGGTGCCGTTCTTCAGCATCTCCGGTTCCGACTTCGTCGAGATGTTCGTCGGCGTCGGCGCGGCGCGCGTGCGCGACATGTTCGAGAACGCCAAGAAGAACGCGCCCTGCATCATCTTCATCGACGAGATCGACGCGGTCGGCCGCCAGCGTGGCGCGGGCCTCGGCGGCGGCAACGACGAGCGCGAGCAGACGCTGAACCAGATGCTGGTCGAGATGGACGGCTTCGAGACCAACCTGGGCGTGATCGTGGTGGCGGCCACCAACCGCCCTGACATCCTGGACGCGGCGCTGCTGCGCCCGGGCCGCTTCGACCGCCAGGTCGTGGTGCCGCTGCCCGAGGTCGACGAGCGCCGCGCCATCCTCGAGGTGCACTGCAAGTCGAAGCGC
>JAEXBL010000154.1 GCA_023394015.1 Pseudomonadota bacterium
GGCCACACCCTGCAACCACGGCCCGCGCGGCTCCCAGGTGTGCCTGACGCGCCGCGAAGGCATGGGCGTGGATGGCAAGGACAGCGGCGCCTACGCCATCGTCCAGGCGCTGATCGCGCGCGGCGTGATCGGCGACTTCCGCGCCGGCGACGCGCGCCGCCCCGACATCCTGCGCTTCGGCTTCACGCCGCTGTACCTGTCCTTTGAAGAGGTGCTGCGGGCCGTGCACCAGCTGCGCGAAGTGCTTCAGAACAAGGAGTACGCGCGGCCGGAGTTCAATCGCCGGCAGGCAGTGACTTGAAACCCCAATACCGAACGCAGAGGACGCAGAAGATTCGCCGAGGACGCAGAGCCAAACTTGTTGAACTTGGCTTCTCTGCGTCTTCTGCGTGAGCTCCGCGCTCTCTGCGTTCGGTGGTTCAATTTGTTCCCAGGAGCGTCACCATGAGCAGCACCCCCGAATCCATCGTCCACGCCGAAGGCGCGCAGCTCGACTTCTCGGGCGCCATGAGCTATGGCGACTACCTGCACCTCGACCAGATCCTGGGCGCGCAGCACCCGCTGTCGCCCGCGCACGACGAGCTGCTGTTCATCGTGCAGCACCAAACCAGCGAGCTGTGGATGAAGCTGCTGCTCAAGGAGCTGGGCAGCGCCATGGACGACGTGCGCGAAGACCGCCTGCCGCCCGCCTTCAAGAAGCTGGCGCGCGCCAGCCGCATCATGGAGCAGCTGGTGCACGCCTGGGACGTGCTGGCCACCATGACGCCGCCCGAGTACAGCGCCATCCGCCCGTACCTGGGCCCGTCCAGCGGCTTCCAGAGCTTTCAGTACCGCTGCATCGAGTTCGCGCTGGGCAACAAGAACGCCGCCATGCTCAAGCCCCACGCACACCACCCCGAGCGGCTGGCGCTGGTGCGCTCGTTCCATGAAGCGCCCTCGCTGTACGACGAGGCGCTGCGCCTGCTGGCGCGCAGCGGCCTGCCCATTCCAGCCGATCATCTGCAGCGCGACTGGACCCAGCCCTACCCCGCCAGCGACGCCGTCGAGGCCGCCTGGCTGCAGGTGTACCGCGCGCCCGAGCAGCACTGGGACCTGTACCAGCTGGCCGAGAAGCTGACCGACCTGGAAGACGCCTTCCGCCTCTGGCGCTTACGCCACGTCACCACCGTGGAGCGCATCATCGGCTTCAAGCCCGGCACCGGCGGCACCAGCGGCGTGGGCTATCTGCGCAAGATGCTCGACGTGGTGCTGTTTCCCGAGCTGTGGCGGCTGAGGACGGATCTATAGCCCCCCAGGGGGACAACGCTGGTGGTCGAGGGAACCCCGACCACGGCGTTCCCGTATGACCTGCTCCGCGGCCTTCGGTGTGACGGGCGGCGCTTCAGCTGCGGAAGAACAGGAAGGTCAGGATCACGTACAGCGGCATCAGGATGCCGAAGCTCCAGACCATGTAGCCGAAGAAGCTGGGCATGCGCACGCCGCGGTCCTCGGCGATGGCCTTGACCATCAGGTTGGGCGCGTTGCCGATGTAGGTGATGGCGCCCATGAACACCGAGCCGGCCGAGATGGCCGCCAGCGTGGTGGCCAGCGGGCCCATCAACTCCACCGCGTCGCCGCCGGCGGTTTTGAAGAACACCAGGTAGGTCGGCGCGGTGTCCAGGAAGCCGCTCAGCAGGCCCGTGGCCCAGAAGTACATGGCCGGGTTGGGCGTGCCGTCGGCATTGGTCACGGCGCGCACCACGGCGCCGAAGGGGCCGTCGGTGCCGGCCTGCAGCATGGCGATGACCGGGATGATGGTCAGGAAGATGCCGGCGAACAGCTTGCCCACCTCCTGCATCGGCGCCCAGCCGAACTGGTTGCTCTCGTGCACGGAAGACGGCGTGATGGCCAGCGAGATGATGGTGATGACGACCATGCCGATGTCGCGCACCAGGCCGGGCAGTGCCACGGGCGTGCCGTAGACGTTGAATTCGATGCCCGGCTTCCACACCCCGCTCATCAGCACCAGGCCGACCACACCGGCCAGCAGAATGAAGTTCTGGGCCCCGTCGAAGCCGAAGCGGCCGTCGTCCGGCGTCGGGTCCTGCCGGCGCACGCCTTCGTTGCGATAGAAGAAGCTGTCGAGCAGGAAGAAACCGATGAGCAGCACCACCATCAGGAACAGGGTGTCGGGCAGGATGTGGCTGACGGTCCAGAAGAAGGTCACCCCCTTCAGGAAGCCCAGGAACAGCGGCGGGTCGCCCAGCGGCGTCAGCGCGCCGCCGATGTTGCTGACGATGAAGATGAAGAAGATGACGACGTGGGCGTTGTGCTTGCGGTTGTCGTTGGCGCGGATCAGCGGCCGGATCAGCAGCATCGAGGCGCCGGTGGTGCCCATGAAGCTGGCCAGCACGCCGCCGACCAGCAGGATCATGGTGTTGAGCACCGGCGTGCCGCGCAGGTTGCCGCGGATGTAGATGCCGCCCGAAACGGTGAACAGCGCCGTCAGCAGCAGGATGAAGGGTATGTATTCGGCCAGCGCCGCGTGCACGAAGCCTTCCCAAGCCGCGCCGGGGCCGAACATCAGCGCGAAGGGCAGCAGAAACGCCAGCGCCCAGGCGGCCGAGATCTTGCCGAAGTGGTGGTGCCAGAAGCCGGGCGCCACCAGCGGCCAGATGGCGATCGACAGCAGGATGCCAATGAAGGGCACGGCCCACAGCAGCGACAGCTGGCTGCCGTCCAGCGCCGCCGCCTGCGCCGGCAGCGCCATCAGCATCAGCATCAACAGCACGCCCAGGCGACCAAGGACGGTGGGCGGGCGGCGGGTGACGGTGGAAGCTGGGTTCATGTGCGGGGGGTTCTCCTGGGTACTTGTCTGTGGGATGAAAAAGCTTGGATCGCTCGTCGGCCAAGTGCAGGCCGCTTGCGATGGGGCGGGCCTGCTGCGCTAGCGCAGCACCGGCGCCGGCCGGTTGATGGGCACCGCCGGCGGCGGCGCGGGCAGGTCGAACACCTGGCGCAGGTAGGTCAGGTAGCCCTCGTCCTCCACCATGGTCTTGCCCGGGGTGTCGGAAATCTTGGCCACCGGCTGGCCGTTGCATTCGATCATCTTCAGCACGATCTGCAGCGGCTCGGGCCCGACGTCGTTGGTCAGGTTGGTGCCCACGCCAAAGGCCACCTGGATGCGGCCGTGAAAGCGCTGGTGCAGCTCGATGCAGCGCGGGATGTTCAGCCCGTCGCTGAAGATGATGGTCTTGGTGCGCGGGTCGCAGCGGTTGGCCTGGTAGTGCTCGATCATGCGCTCGCCCCACTGGAACGGGTCGCCCGAGTCGTGCCGCGCGCCGTCGAACAGCTTGCAGAAGTACATGTCGAAGTCGCGCAGGAAGGCGTTCATGCCGTAGACATCGGACAGCGCGATGCCCAGGTCGCCCCGGTATTCCTGCGCCCACTTCTCGAAGCCGAACACTTGGGTGTCGCGCAGCCGTGGGCCCAGCGCCTGGCAGGCCTGCAGGTACTCGTGGGCCATGGTGCCCATGGGGCGCATGTCCAGCTCCTTGGCGAACAGCACGTTGCTGGTGCCGGTGAGCTGGCCGCTGGCGCCCAGGCGCTGCTGCATGGTCTGCAGCACCTCGCGCTGCCAGTCGCGCGAAAAGCGCCGCCGCGTGCCGTAGTCGGCGATGCGGATGCCCTGCAGCTCGGGCGTTTCGACCAGCCTGATCTTGGCGTCCAGGCGGCGCCGGCCCTCGCCCAGGTCCAGGTCCGGCGCGGTGTTGCGAAAGTACACCTCGCTGACGATGGCCAGCACCGGGATCTCGAACATGATGGTGTGCAGCCAGGGGCCGCGCACGCGGATGTCGATCTCGCCGTTGTCCTGCGGCGTGAGGCTGATGTACTTCTCGTTCAGCTTGAACAGGCCCAGAAAGTCGACGAAGTCGCTCTTGATGAAGCGCATCGAACGGCAGTAGGCCAGCTCGTCCTCGGTGAAGCGCAGGCTGCACAGCTGGCGGATCTCGTCGCGGATCTCGTCGATGTAGGGCGCCAGCTGCACCTGGGGCGAGCGGCACTTGAACTTGTACTCCACCTCCGCGCCCGGAAACTGGTGCAGCACCGCCTGCATCATGGTGAACTTGTACAGGTCGGTGTCGAGCAGGCTCTGGATGATGCCGGGCATGGGGGTTGTCTCTCTCATCGCCGCGCCCCTGGGCCGGGGCCGGTCACTTCTTGGGCGGTCGCTGCCAGTTTAACGACATTGAAACAGCGTGTTCGCGGCGCGGCCAAGCGCGGTGCGGATGGTCGTCTCCGCGGCCCTCGGCCGCGGCACGTGGCCCCGGCTCACTCCAGCCAGTGCGTGAACACCTCCAGCGGCTCGCGCGGCGTACTGAAGCTGTTGACCAGCGCCGCCTCGTCGGCCCAGCCCAGCGACATGCCGCACACCAGCATCTCGTCGGCGCCGGCGCCCACGTGGGGCAGCACCACGCTGGCGAAGGTGTTCCACGCCGCCTGCGGGCAGGTGTGCAGGCCGCGGGCGCGGGCGGCCAGCATGATGTTCTGCAGGAACATGCCGTAGTCCACCAGGCTGCCCTGCCCCATGATGCGGTCGACGGTGAAGACCAGCCCCACCGGCGCGTCGAAGAAGCGGAAGTTGCGCTGGTGCTGCGCGTGCATCTTGTCCTTGTCGCCCTTGCCGATGCCGAGCAGGCCGTACAGGCTCCAGCCGTTCTCGCGCCGGCGGCCCAGGTAGGGCTCGACCCACTGGCGCGGGTAGTAGTCGTAGGGCTCGGCGTACTTGGTGGTGGCCAGCTCGGGGTGCTGGCGCAGTTCGTCGTGCGCGGCGCACACCTTCTGCACCAGTTCGTCCTTCTTGGCGCCCTGCAGCACGTACACCCGCCAGGGCTGGGCGTTGGTGCCGCTGGGCGCGCGGCTGGCCACGCGCAGAATGTCCTGCAGCAGCTCGCGCGGCACGGGCTTGGGCAGGAAGGCGCGGGCCGAGAAGCGGTTCTCGATGGCGGCGTCCACGCTCGCCGGGTCGTTGATTCGGGCACTTACTTGGGACATTGGATCTGCTCCAGAACGGTTTTGAGCGCGGCCGGCAGCGGCACCGGCCGCTGCGTGGCGCGATCGACATACACATGCACGAAATGGCCCTTGGCCGCCGTCATCGGCGCGCCTTCGGCGAACAGGCCGACCTCGTAAC
>JAEXBL010000216.1 GCA_023394015.1 Pseudomonadota bacterium
GATGGCGCGCGAGCTGTTGACGACGATGGGGCCGTCGGGGCGCCAGCCGGCCTGCACCGTGGCCGCCGCATCGCCGCCCTGCGCGCCCACGCCGGGGATCAGCAGCGGCAGCGTCGGCGCCAGCGCGCGCCCGCGCTCGATCTCCTGCGGGTAGGTGGCGCCGACCACCAGGCCGAGCTGGCCGTTCAGGTTCCACGGCCCGGCGGCCTGCCGCGCGACGTGCTCGTACAGCAGCGGCTGCCCCTCCACGTCGGCCAGGCGCTGGTTCTGCAGGTCGTCGCCACCGGGGTTGGAGGTGCGGCACAGCAGGAACGCGCCCTTGCCCTTGTAGCGCAGGTAGGGCTCGACCGAGTCGAAGCCCATGAACGGCGACAGCGTGACGGCGTCGGCGCCGTAGCGCTCGAAGGCCTCCTTGGCGTACTGCTCGGCGGTGCTGCCGATGTCGCCGCGCTTGGCGTCCAGGATCACGGGCACCTGCGGCGCCACCTCGCGCATGCGGGCGATCAGGCGCTCCAGCTGGCCCTCGGCGCGGTGCGCGGCAAAGTACGCGATCTGCGGCTTGAAGGCAATCACCAGATCGGCCGTGGCCTCGACGATCGCCAGGCAAAAGTCGTGGATGCCCTCGGCATCGCGCGTGATGCCGGCCGGAAAGCGGCTCGGCTCCGGGTCCAGCCCCACGCAGAGCATCGACTGGTTCCGGGATTCGGCTTGGCGCAACTGGTCGAGAAAGGTCATGCCGGCGATTCTAGAATCGATGGCTTTGGGCGCCCGCCTGCGGCGCCGCGCCGTCCAGCCCGTTTTGACCATGCAAAAGCCCGCCGTCCGCCCCCGCAACCCCCATTTCTCGTCCGGCCCCTGCGCCAAGCGGCCCGGCTACGACGTGGCCGCGCTCGATCTGCGCGGGCTGGGCCGCTCGCACCGCTCGGCGCTGGGCAAGGAGTTGCTGGGCCGCGCCTGCAGCGAAACCCACCGCATCCTCGGCCTGCCCGCCGACTACCGCGTGGGCATCGTGCCCGCCTCCGACACCGGCGCCATCGAGATGGCCATGTGGTCCATGCTGGGCGCGCGCGGCGTCGACGTGCTGGGCTGGGAAACCTTTGGCCTGACCTGGGTGAACGACATCGTGAACCAGCTCAAGCTGACCGACGTGCGCGTGTTCAAGGCGCCCTATGGTGTCCTGCCCGACCTGTCGCAGGTCAGCAGCGAGCGCGACATCGTCTTTCCGTGGAACGGCACCACCAGCGGCGTGCGCGTGCCCGACGGCGACTGGATCGCCGACGACCGCAGCGGCCTCACCTTCTGCGACGCCACCAGCGCCGCCTTCAGCATGCCGCTGCCCTGGCACAAGCTGGACGTGGCCACCTTCAGCTGGCAAAAGGCGCTGGGCGGCGAGGCCGCGCACGGCATGCTGGTGCTGAGCCCGCGCGCCGTCGAGCGCCTGGAAAGCTACGCCCCGCCCTGGCCGCTGCCCAAGATCTTCCGCCTCACCTCGGGCGGCAAGCTGATCGAGAGCATCTTCCACGGCGACACCATCAACACCCCCAGCATGCTGTGCGTGGCCGACTACCTGGACGCGCTGGCCTGGGCCGACAGTCAAGGCGGCGTGCCGGGCCTGGCCGCGCGCAGCCAGGCCAGCCTGAAGGCGGTGGAGGACTTTGTCGCCACCCACGACTGGATGCACTTTCTGGCGCAGGACGAGGCCACGCGCTCCTGCACCAGCGTCTGCCTCACGCTCGACCTGCCGGCCGAGCAGGTCAGGCGCCTGGCGCAACTGCTGGAAGCCGAGGGCGTGGCCTACGACATCGGCGCCTACAAGGACGCCCCCCCGGGCCTGCGCATCTGGTGCGGCGCCACGGTGGAGCCGGACGACGTGCGGGCGCTGATGGCGTGGATCGGGTGGGCTTACGGCCAGATCAAGAGCTGACGCCCGTCCAGCCTCCGCAAGGCGCTATCAAAACAGAGGCGCTCGGCCTCGCGCCAGCGCCCTGCCTTCAGGCGCGGGCTGCGAAAGGGTTCAGCCACTCCACGCCAAAGTCCTTGAAGTCGGCCACGTTCCGCGTCACCACCGTCAGCCCATGCACGCGCGCGGTGGCGGCGATCATCGCGTCTTCATACAGCGTGCTGGATCGGCGGTGCATCAGGCGCGCCCATTCGCGGAACACGGCAGCGTCCATCGGCAGCAGGTTGTAGGCGCCAGCCAGCTGGTCGAGCCAGGCCGTCAACTCGTCGGCCTTGGCCTCGTCCTGCTCGCGCGTGATCTCGATGCCGGCCTGGATTTCGCCCAGCGTGACGGCAGACAGGTACAGGTCCGCATCCCGCGCCGCCTGCACCCAGGCCACCACGCCGCCGTGCGGCTTGGGCTTGCGCAGTTCGGAAACGACGTTGGTGTCGAGCAGGTACATCAGCCCAGCTCAGGCACGGCCCGGCGACGCGCCCGGCCTCGGGGCAGCACGGGCAACACCGCCCGCGCGTGGGGGCTGAGCAGCAGCTCTTTCAGGCTGGGCGTGGCCGCCGCCTTGAGTCGGCGCCATTCGTCGATCGGCACGACAACCGCCGCCTCCTGGCCGCGGCGGGTGACGATCTGGGGACCTTCGGCCAGGCAGGCGTCCAGCATCTCGCTGAAGCGCGCCTTGGCGTCCTGAACCGGCCATGCCTGCATGATGCGCCTCCTACTAACTAGTCAGATGACTGGTCATTTTAGCACTCAGCGCCGCGCTCTTCCTGGCCCAGCAGCCGCTGCATCGCCTCGCGGTACTTCGCCGCCGTCTGGGCGATCACCTCGTCGGGCAGCCGGGGCGCGGGAGGCTGCTTGTTCCAGGGCTGGCCATCGACCTGCGCCTGCTCCAGCCAGTCGCGCAGAAACTGCTTGTCGAAGCTCGGTGGGTTGCTGCCGGCCTGGTAGCTGTCGGCGGGCCAGTAGCGCGAGGAGTCGGGGGTGAGCACCTCGTCCATCAGCACCAGTTCGCCGGCCTCGTCCAGCCCGAACTCGAACTTAGTGTCGGCGATGATGATGCCCTTGGCCAGCGCGATGGCGGCGGCGCGTTCATAAAGCCGGATGCTGACCCCGCGGATGCGCGCCGCCAGCTCGGGACCAATCATCTGCTCGGTGCGCTCGAACGTGATGTTCTCGTCGTGCTCGCCCACCGCCGCCTTGGCCGCCGGCGTGTAGATGGGCTGCGGCAGCTTGCTGGCGTTGTGCAGCCCCTCGGGCAGCCGCACGCCGCACACGCTGCGACTTTCCTGGTATTCCTTCCATCCGCTGCCGGCCAGGTAGCCGCGCACCACGGCCTCGACCGGGATCGGCTTCAGGCGCCTGACCAGCATGCTGCGGCCGGCCACCTGCGCCGCCTCGTTCGGCGCCACCACGCTTTCGGGCGTCTCGCCGGTCAGGTGGTTCGGCACGATGTCCTTGAGCTGCTCGAACCACCACAGCGCCATCTGCGTCAACAGCGCACCCTTGCCGGGGATCGGCTCGCCCATGATGACGTCGAAGGCGCTGATGCGGTCGCTGGCGACCATCAGGATGCGGTCGTCGCCCACGGCGTAGTTGTCGCGCACCTTGCCGCGCGCGAGCAGGGGCAGGCTGGTGAGTTGGCTGGTGTGCAGGGCGAGGGGCTCAGGCATGGGGCAATCCCTTGATCAAACGGCTGGGGGTGTGGTGGGCAAGGCGCAAGTGTGCCAGCCCTCGCCGGCGGCGCGCTGAAGCGGCGTCAGCCGAACAAGCGCCGGTGCGCGGCGTCCAGGGCGTCACGCTCGGCCTGCACGCCCAGGCGCCCCTGGGCGGCTTCGCGCGCTTGCGCCGCCATGGCGCGGGGGGCGCGCGCCACGCTGGCGGCGCGGCTGCTGGCTGCCACCATCGACAGCAGCTTCTGCATGCGCAACATCACTTCCAGCGTGCCGGCGCCGTCGCGGGCAATGGGCGCGAAGCCGTCGAACACCAGGCCGGGTTCGTCCAGCGGCACCATGCTGACGCGGTCGCACGGCGGCGCCTGGTCGCTGGCGGATGAAGCACCCTCGGCCTGCTGGCTCTCGATCAGGATGCGCGTCATGCGGTTCATCACGTCGATGGCGGTGCCGGGGTCGTTGACGGCGGGCGACAGCGCGCGCTGCGCCGTCTCGCTGAGCACGATCAGGCCAAAGCGCGGGTCCTGGTCGAAGCTGCGCTCGGGGCCGAAGTAGAAGGCGTCGTGCACGGGGCACAGCGGGTCGCCTTCGTCCTCGGCGGCATCGGCCTGCGCCGGCTGGTCGGCATCGAACACCACCCAGGCCAGCTCGGCCCCCGGGTGCACCAGCGTGCCCGGGCGCACCCGCACGTGCACGCGGGCGCCCTGCTCGTCGGCCCAGGCCTGCAGCGCGTCGGTGTCGATGCGGCGCACGTAGGCCACCTGGTGCGCGTGCACCGGCTGGCGCCGCCGCACGGCGGGCTCATCGTCGGCCGGGGCAGGCGTGGCGCCGAGCAGCGGCGCGCGCCAGTGGTTCACCAGCGCCTCGCTGGCGGCGCCTTCGATCTTCTCCAGCGTGTTGGACATGCGGCCCAGGCGCGTGAGGGTCTTCACCCACTGGATCAGCGTGAGCAGCAGCAAGCCCATCACCAGCATGGTGCCCAGGAACAGCACGAAGCGCCCGCCACTGCCGTAGTAGCCCATGCCCAGCGCCACCTGCGCCACCACAGCGTAGATGAAGGCCGACAGGAACACGGCGATGGCCGAGCGCGTGCCTTCGTCGCCCATCACCAGCTCGGTAGCGCGTGGCGTGGCGCTGCTGGCGGCCGAGGCGAAGGCCGCCACCATGATCGACAGCGAGAAGGTGGTGACCGCCAGCATGCTGGAGGCGACCACGGTGAGCAGGTTGTCGAGCGTGTCGCGCTCGATGTCGGGAAAGGTGCCGGCCGGGACCACGCGCGAGATCCAGGCCGCCGCCAGCGCCAGCAGCACCGCGGCCACGCTGGCCACTGCCGGCGTCACCCACAGGCGGTTGCGGCGTTCGCGCAGCCAGAACCAGACACGCTTGAGCCGCTGCACCACGGCACCCCCCATGCGCGGGCTTCAGGCGCTCAGGGGGCGCGGCCTGGTCACGCGGCCCGGCATGGGCTTACTGCACCACCTGCGCCAGCTCGCCCTTGGCGTACTTCTCGGCCATCACCGACAGCGGCACGCCCTTGATCTTGGCGCCCTGGCCTTCGCAGCCGAACTCCAGGTAGCGCTGCTTGCAGATCGCCTTGGCGGCTTCGCGGGCCGGCTTCATCCACTCGCGCATGTCGAACTTGGCTGGATTTTCGGCCTGGAACTTACGCACCGCGCCGGTCATGGCCAGGCGGATGTCGGTGTCGATGTTGATCTTGCGCACGCCGTGCTTGATGGCTTCCTGGATTTCCTTGATCGGCACGCCGTAGGTCTGCTTCATCTGGCCGCCGTACTGGTTGATGATGTCCAGCAGCTCCTGCGGCACGCTGGACGAACCGTGCATCACCAGGTGGGTGTTGGGGATGCGGGCGTGGATTTCCTTCACGCGGCTGATGGCCAGCACGTCGCCGGTGGGCGGGCGGGTGAACTTGTAGGCGCCATGGCTGGTGCCGATGGCGATCGCCAGCGCGTCGAGCTGCGTGGCCTGCACGAACTGCGCGGCTTCCTCGGGGTCGGTCAGCAACTGGTCGTGGCTCAGCTTGCCCTCGGCGCCGACGCCGTCTTCCTCGCCGGCCTCGCCGGTTTCCAGCGAACCCAGGCAGCCCAGCTCGCCCTCCACCGTGGCGCCGATCCGGTGCGCCATGGCCACCACCTGCTTGGTGACGTCGACGTTGTAGTCGAAGTCGGCCGGGGTCTTGCCGTCCTCGCGCAGGCTGCCGTCCATCATCACCGACCCGAAGCCCAGTTCCAGCGCGCCCTGGCAGATGGCGGGGCTGGTGCCGTGGTCCTGATGCATCACCAGCGGGATGTGCGGATACGCCTCGGACGCGGCCTGGATCAGGTACTTAATGAAGTGCTCGCCCGCGTACTTGCGCGCGCCGGCGCTGGCCTGCAGGATGACCGGCGCGCCCACCTCGTCGGCGGCGGCCATCACGGCCTGCACCTGCTCCAGGTTGTTGACGTTGAAGGCGGGAATGCCGTAGTTGTGGGCGGCTGCGTGGTCGAGCAGTTCGCGCATGGAAACGAGTGGCATGGTGGATTCCTCCAGGAGTCAAAGAAGCGGCTGCGCAGGGGCGGCGGGCGCCCTGGGATCAGGCCGATCTTACCGGAGCGCCCGTGGGCGCCGCCCGCCTTAAGCCCCGGTTCAGGCAGAGGGCGGAGCATCGCGGGCCGCGGCGCAGCCTGCGCCGCGGCC
>JAEXBL010000430.1 GCA_023394015.1 Pseudomonadota bacterium
CTGCTGCGCTTTGCCGACCTGGCCGAGGACGGCGCGCTGCTGCAATGGGCGCGCCGCGCCGCGCCGCGCCTGCTGGACGAACATCCCGAGCTGGCGCGTCGCCACGTGGCGCGCTGGCTGGGCGCAAAATCGGACTACCTGAAGGCGTGACCGCTCCATGACCCTGACCGAACTGAAATACATCGTGGCCGTGATCGCGCGGAGGGTAGGGCGAGGATCGGCCGATGCCTTTGTGTGGACGAGTGGTGCGGGGCGGGCTGATCCTGGTCGACCGGCGTTGCTTGCTTCGCAACGCGGACACTCTGGTCGCCCCCCGCTTGCGGGGATCGACCCCGCAGCGCGATCGTTGCCACGGCCAGACCGTGTATCGAAGACGAGGGCGTGCGTATGACCCTGACCGAGTTGAAATACATCGTGGCCGTGGCCAGAGAAAAACACTTCGGCAAGGCCGCCGAGGCCTGCTTCGTCTCGCAACCGACGCTGTCGGTGGCGGTCAAGAAGCTGGAGGAGGAGCTCGACGTCAAGCTGTTCGAGCGCAGCAGCGGCGAGGTGACGGTGACGCCGCTGGGCGAGGAGATCGTGCGCCAGGCGCAGAGCGTGCTGGAGCAGGCGGCCGAGATCAAGGAGATCGCCAAGCGCGGCAAGGACCCGCTGGGCGGGCCGCTGAAGCTGGGCGTGATCTACACCATCGGCCCCTACCTGCTGCCCGAGCTGGTGCGCCAGAACATCGCGCGCACGCCGCAGATGCCGCTGATGCTGCAGGAGAACTTCACCGTGCGCCTGCTGGAGATGCTGCGCACCGGCGAGATCGACGCCGCCATCCTGGCCGAGCCCTTTCCCGACACCGGGTTGGCGATGGCGCCGCTGTACGACGAGCCCTTCATGGCCGCGGTGCCGGCCGGCCACCCGCTGGCGCAGCGCGCCGAGGTCAGCAGCGAGGAGCTCAAGGCCGAGCACATGCTGCTGCTGGGCAGCGGCCACTGCTTTCGCGACCACGTGCTGCAGGTCTGCCCCGAGTTCGCGCGCTTTTCCAGTGCCACCGAGGGCATCCGCAAGAGCTTCGAGGGCTCCTCGCTGGAAACCATCCAGCACATGGTGGCGGCCGGCATGGGCGTGACCCTGGTGCCGCGCCTGGCGGTGCCGGCCGCGGCGCTGGCGGCCCGGCCGGCCAAGGCGGCCAAGTCCGGCGATGGCGCGCTGATCCGCTACCTGCCGGTGCGCGACCGCGCCGACGGCGAGCCGCCCACGCGCCGCGTGGTGCTGGCCTGGCGCCGCAGCTTCACGCGCTACGAGGCGATTGCCGCGCTGCGCAACGCCATCTACGCCTGCGCGCTGCCGGGGGTTACCCGCCTGTCGTGAACGCCGCGCCCCGCACGCTGCCCGCGCTGGCGGGGCTGCTGCTGTGGCTGCCACGGCCGTCGGGGGCGGGGCTGGTGCCCGAGACCCTGGCTGCCCGCATGGCCGAGGTGCAGCAAGCCATCGACCCGCTGATGCCGGCGCTGCTGGCCATCGTGCTGCTGCTGGCGGCGGCGCTGGGCCTGCGCAGCCGCCGTCACGCCCGGGTGGGTGCGTTGGGCGTGGCGCCCATTGGTGGCCGCCGCTGGCTGGCGGTGATGGCCGTGGCGCTGGCTTTCGGGTTGCTGGCGGCCGCAGTGAACGGTCGGCACACCAGCCATCGGCTGCTGCAGTGGGACGCCACCGTGGCCGCCGCTGCGCAGGCGCAGGTGGGCGCGGGTGCGCAGCAGGTGCTGCGCTGGATCAGCGATCTGGGCGACGTGCTGGTGCTGACGCCGCTGGTCGCTGCGGTGTCCATCGGCCTGCTGTGGCGCGGCCGGGGCGCGCTGGCGCTGGGCGGCTTGCTGGCGGTGCTGGGCAACAGCCTGGCGGTGCGGGTGCTGAAGAACCTGTTCGAGCGGCCACGGCCGCCGGGTGCCGACGAATTGCTGACTTCCGGCGCCAGCTTTCCCAGCGGGCACGCGGCCGGGGCCTTGTTGGTTTATGGGTTGCTGCTGTGGCTGGTCCTGCCGCTGGCGCCCAGCCGCCGCGGGCGGGCATGGCTGGCGCTGGCGGGCGGCGCGCTCATCGGCGCCATCGTGGCCAGCCGCGTGCTGTTGCGCGTGCACTTCGTCAGCGACGTGGTCGGCGGGCTGCTGCTGTCCGG
This sequence comes from Pseudomonadota bacterium, assembly GCA_023394015.1. GTDB lineage: Bacteria > Pseudomonadota > Gammaproteobacteria > Burkholderiales > Burkholderiaceae_C > Ottowia. Next base: position 2,162 of record JAEXBL010000430.1, read on the forward strand.
CTGCACGCTGCTGCTGGCCACCGCCCTGCTGCGCCCGTGGCGCCCCGCGGGCTGACGCCGCGGCAGGGCTATGCTTGGCGCATGCCTGCTGTACCCCTGCGCGAGCGCCTGGCGCTTTACCTCGACCTGATCCGCTGGGACCGGCCCGCCGGCTGGCTGGTGCTGTACTGGCCCACCATGGGTGCGCTGTGGTTGGCGGCGGGGGGTTGGCCGGGCTGGCATCTGTTCATCGTGTTCACGCTGGGCACCATCCTGATGCGCTCGGCCGGCTGCTGCATCAACGACGTGGCCGACCGTGACTTCGACCGCCACGTCAAGCGCACCGCGCAGCGCCCCATCACCAGCGGCCGCATCGGCGTGGCCGAGGCGCTGGCGGTGGGCGGGGTGCTGGCGTTGCTGGCCTTTGCGCTGGCGCTGACCACCAACCTGGCCGTCATCGCGTGGTCGGTGCCGGCCTTGCTGGTCACCATCATCTACCCGTTCACCAAGCGCTTTTTCGTCATGCCGCAGGCGGTGCTGGGCATTGCCTTCGGCTTCGGCATCCCGATGGCCTATGCGGCGGTGCAGGGCCGCGTGCCGCTGGAGGCGCTGTGGCTGTTCATCGGCAAGATCGCCTTGGGGCTGGCCTACGACACCGAGTACGCCATGGTCGACCGCGACGACGACCTGAAGATCGGCATGAAGACCTCGGCCATCACCCTGGGCCACTTCGACGTGGCGGCGATCATGGTGTTTTATGCCGTCTACCTGCTGATCTGGCTGCTGGTGGCCGCGCGGCACGCGCCTTCCGCCATTCTTTACATCGCGTTCGCCGCCGCGGCGGCGCAGGCGCTGTGGCACTACACGCTGATCCGCACCCGCACGCGCGAGGGCTGTTTCGTCGCCTTCAAGCAGAACCACTGGCTCAGCGCCACGGTGTTTGCAGGCATTGCGCTGTCGCTGGCACTGGGGCGCTGACGGCTCCACGCGGGGCAGGCGTCAGCCGCGCCCGAACTCGTCGCCCAGTTCCTTCGCCCGCTGGCAGGCGGCGTGCATGGCCCGCACGAAGGCTGGGCCGATGCCGGCCTGCTGCATGGCCACGAGCGCGGCGTAGGTGGTGCCGCCCTTGCTGGTCACGCGCTCGCGCAGGGTGGCCAGCGGCTCGGTCGAATTGGCCGCCAGCTGCGCGCCGCCGGCGAAGGTGCCCACCGCCAAGCGGCGTGCCTGGTCGGCCGACAAGCCCAGCTCCACACCGGCCTGCTGCATGGCCTCCAGAAAATAGAACACGTAGGCCGGGCCGGAGCCGGACAGGGCGGTGACGGCGTCGAGCTGTTCCTCGCGCTCTACCCACAGCACCTCGCCGGTGGTGCGGATCACGGTTTCGGCCAGTACCCGATCGGCCTCGACGCCGGTGGATGCGAACAGCCCCGTCATGCCCCGGCCTACCAGCGCCGGCGTGTTGGGCATGGCGCGCACGATGCGCGCGCTGCCGCTGGCGGCGGCGATGTCGGCGCAGCGGATGCCGGCCATCACCGACAGGTGCAGCGCCTGCCCGGCGTGCGGCGCCACTGGCGCGGCGGCGCCTTGAAAGCTCTGCGGCTTGACCGCCCAGACGATCACATCGGCATCGGCCAGAAACGGCCCCGCCGCCTGATGCACCTGCGCGCCGTGCTGCGATTTCAGGAGCGCTCGGGTCTCGTCGAACGGCTCCACCACGCTGACCTGCGCCGCCGGCAAGCCCTGCCGGATCAGCCCGCCGATGATGGCGCTGGCCATGTTGCCGCCGCCGATGAAGGCGATGCGGGTGCTGGGAGGCAGGGCGGGTGTGGTCATGGCGGCGGATGGGTGAGGAAAGGGGCAGTGTAGGGAAATTTCTGTTGCGCCCGGCTCATGCGCGCGGGCCCTCACCCCAACCCTCTCCCGCGTGCGGGAGAGGGAGCAAGTCTCCCGCCGCGCCCGGTCATGCGTCGGCGCAGCGTCTCAGCGTGGATCAAGCGGCCGCGGAGCAGGCCAGTCCAGCGACCACCAGCGGTGTCCCCCTTCCCGCGAAGCGCAGCGCAGCAAGAGAAGGGGAAGCGCCGTCAGGCGCTCAGGGGGTTGTGATCTCGAACGCTACGAATTGGGTCACCTGCAGCGGATTGAAGTTGGCGTCGCTGCACAGCACCAGTGTGCGCCGGCCGTCCGGGGTGGGCGGGCCCCAGGCCATGGCCTCGAAGTTGTCGATGTGCGGCAGGCCGCTGTGGCGCAGGTCCAGCAGCAGGCGCTTCGGCGCCGGGCGGTAGCGGCCGGGGCGCAGCACCTCGCTGCCCAGGGTGTCGCTGGCGCCGTCCAGATCGGCCTCGTACAGCCGCACCGAGACGCCGGTGGCCAGCGACCAGGCGCGCTCCAGCACCCACAGGCGCCGCTCGTCCAGCATCAGGATGTCGGCCACGCCGCTGTCGAGCACGCCGTGCGGCATGGCGGGGCCGAAGGGCTCGGGCTCGGGCAGGTAGGCCACCTGCCGGTCGGCGCGGCCGCTGGCCAGGTCGAAGCGCGTGATGCGGCACGGCCCGGGCGGGCGGCCGGGCGTGGCGCTGGCCTGGTCCTGCGCCAGCGCGCCTTCCATCGCGGCCCAGGCGTGGCGGCCGTCGGGGCTCAGGGCCAGGCCCTCCAGCGTCTGGTT
>JAEXBL010000439.1 GCA_023394015.1 Pseudomonadota bacterium
TTGAGCGTTGAGCGTTGAGCGTTGAGCGTTGAGCGTTGAGCGTTGAGCGTTGAGCGTTGAGCGTTGAGCGTTGAGCGTTGAGCGGGTTCGAGGCGTGGCGCTGGAAGGTTCCGGCATTTCACGCTGAACGCCAAACGCCCAACGCCAAACCTGTTCAATGCGTTGCGCCCAGCCGGGCATCCGGCTTCACGCGCCTGAGCAGCGCCAACATCTCGCCCTCGATGCGCCTCAAGGCCGCGTCGGTGTGGCCCTCGAAGCGCAGCACCAGCACCGGCGTGGTGTTGCTGGCGCGGATCAGGCCGAAGCCGTCGGGCCAGTCGATGCGCAGGCCGTCGATGGTCGAGACCTGGGCCGGCGCGGCGAACGCACCCGCCGCCAGTGCCTGCAGTTCGGCCGCCAGCCGGTGCGGCTCGCCCTCGGCACAGGTCAGGTTCAGCTCGGGCGTCGAGAAGCTGGTGGGCAGCGCGTTCAGCACCGCGCTGGGGTCGGGGTGGCGGCTCAGGATTTCGAGCAGGCGGCAGCCGGCGTAGGTGCCATCGTCGAAGCCGAACCAGCGCTCCTTGAAGAAGATGTGGCCGCTCATCTCGCCGCCCAGGGGCGAATCGACCTCCTTCATCTTCGCCTTGACCAGCGAGTGGCCGGTTTTGAACATCATTGGCACCCCGCCCGCCGCCTGGATGGCCGGCGCCAGGCGCTGCGAGCATTTCACGTCGAACACGATCGGCGCGCCGGGCACGCGCGCCAGTACGTCCTGCGCGAACAGCATCATCTGCCGGTCGGGAAAGATGTTCTGCCCATCCTTGGTGACGATGCCCAGCCGGTCGCCGTCGCCGTCGAAGGCCAGGCCCAGCTCGGCGTCGGTGGTCTGCAGCGCCTGGATCACGTCGCGCAGGTTGTCGGGCTTGCTCGGGTCGGGATGGTGGTTGGGGAAGTGGCCATCGACCTCGCTGAACAGCTCGATCACCTCGCAGCCGATGGCCTGGAAGATGCCCGGCGCGCTGGCGCCGGCCACGCCGTTGCCGCAGTCCACCACGATCTTCATCGGCCGCGCCAGCCGGATGTCGCCCACGATGCGCGCGCGGTAGTCCGGCAGCACGTCCACGCTGCGCACACTGCCGCCATCGCGGCGCTGCCAGCTTTCCTGCTCGATCATGCGGCGCAGCGCCTGGATGTCGTCGCCGTGGATGGCGCGGCCGGCCAGCACCATCTTGAAGCCGTTGTCGTCGCGCGGGTTGTGGCTGCCGGTCACCTGGATGCCGCTGGCGCACAGCGTGTGCGCGGCGAAGTACAGCATCGGCGTGGTCGCCAGGCCGATGTCGATCACCTCCACGCCGGCCGCCACCAGCCCGCGCACCAGCGCCGCGCTCAGGCGCGGGCCGGACAGCCGCCCGTCGCGCCCCACCGCCACCGCTTTCTCGCCCAGCGCCAGCGCGGTGGTGCCAAAGGCCAGGCCGATCGCCTCGGCCACCGGCTCGTCGACGGTGGTCGGCGTGGTGCCGCGGATGTCGTAGGCCTTGAAGATGCTGGGGGTGACGTGCATGGGGGGTGATTGTAGGGAGCGCACTGGCACCAAAAAAACTGAACAGCCGGACGCAGAGGACGCAGAGATTGCGCAAAGGACGCAAAAGAAACAGCCAAAAATTGTTGGGTATTTTTTGCGTCTTCTGCGAATCCTTTGCGTCCTCTGCGTCCGGCTGTTGATTCAAGCGCATCCACGAAATCACCATGTCCGAAAGCAGCGAGTTCCTGCGCGCCAACTCCCTATCATTTCCGCCATGCCCCCGCCCAGCGCCCCGCTCGATGCCGACGCCTGCTACCGCGCCGTGCTGGCGCACGATGCGCGCTTCGACGGCGCCTTCTTCATCGGCGTGACCTCCACCGGCATCTACTGCCGCCCGGTGTGCCGGGTGAAGACGCCGCGGCGCGAGAACTGCCGCTTCTTCGCCCACGCCTCGCACGCAGAATCCGCCGGCTTTCGCCCCTGCCTGCGCGGCCGGCCCGAGCTGGCGCCGCAGCGGCACGCCTGGTCGGCGCAGGACGCGTCGGCCCTGCTGGCACAGCACGCGGTGCGCCTGCTCGATGCGCCCGACGCCTGGGGCGACGGCGCGCCCAGCGTGGCCGGCCTGGCCGCACGCCTGGGCGTGAGCGACCGCCCCCTGCGCCGCGTGTTCGAGGCCGAACTGGGCGTGTCGCCCCTGGCCTGGCTGCAGACGCGGCGCCTGCTGGCGGCCAAGCAGTTGCTGGCCGACACCCGCCTGCCGATGGCGCAGGTGGCGCTGGCGGCCGGCTTTGCCAGCCTGCGGCGCTTCAACGCCGCCTTTGCCGCGCATTACCGCATGAGCCCGACGGCGCTGCGGCGCCAGGGCGGCGGCGCGCCCTCGGGCGACGGCATCCAGCTCACTTTGGGCTTTCGGCCGCCGTACGACGTGCGCGTCATGCTTCTTTTTCTGCAGCAGCGTGGCATCGCCGCGCTGGAGCAGATCGACGTGGTGGCCGGCACCCTGGCGCGCACGCTGCGCGTTCAGGCCGGCGGGCGCGCGCTGTGCGGCTGGGTGGCGGCGCGCTTCGAGCCAGCGGCGCACCGCGTGCAACTGCGCGTGGCCGAGGCGCTGGCACCCGAGCTGCCG
>JAEXBL010000452.1 GCA_023394015.1 Pseudomonadota bacterium
GCGCTCGGCGTCGAAAGGTTGAAGAGGTTGCAAAAGTGGGCCGAGCGCAGCGATGGCCCGTGCGGCTTCCCCCTTCCCCTCTGGATGCGCCGAGGAGCGCAGCGGGCGGGGTGAGCGAATGCACCGAAGGATGCATTCGCTTCGTGATCTGACTTGCCGCGGTTGTCTGAGCGGCGTGAGCGAAGCGATCAAAGCGAGTTCCGCGGCACACCCCGCACGCGAGCACCGCAGGTTGCCCGGAGCGAAGCGCAGGGACGCAGCCAGTGGGGTCGCCTTTTTCTTTGGTTACTTTCTTTTTGGCGAGACAAAAAGAAAGTAACTGCGCCGCCGGGCGCACATCCCGGCCAACAGCGCATCCTCACAACAACACAATATCGTACTGATCCGGCCCGATCCCACTCTCCGCCTGCAGCGACACCGGCTTGCCGATGAAATCCGACAACCCGGCCAGGTGCTGGCTTTCCTCGTCCAACAGCATCTCGATCACCGCCGGCGCCGCCACCACACGGAACTCCTTGGGGTCGAACTGCCGCGCCTCGCGCAGGATCTCGCGCAGGATGTCGTAGGCCACGGTGCGCGCGGTGCGCACGCGGCCCGAGCCCTGGCACTGCGCGCACGGCTCCGACAGCAGTTGCGCCAGCGACTCGCGGGTGCGCTTGCGCGTCATCTCCACCAGGCCCAGAGCCGAAAAGCCGCCCACCTGCGTCTTCACCCGGTCGCGCGCCAGCTGCTTGCGCAACTCGGCCAGCACCGCCTGCTGATGCTCGGGCTGGGTCATGTCGATGAAGTCGAGGATGACGATGCCGCCCAGGTTGCGCAGGCGCAGCTGGCGCGCGATCGCCTGCGCCGCCTCCAGGTTGGTCTTGAACACCGTGTCGTCGAAGTTGCGCGCGCCGACGAAGCCTCCGGTGTTCACGTCCACCGTGGTCAGCGCCTCGGTCTGGTCCACGATCAGGTAGCCGCCCGACTTCAGGTCGACGCGCCGGCCCAGCGCCTTGCCGATCTCCTCGTCCACCGCATACAGGTCGAAGATCGGCCGCTCGCCCTTGTAGTGCTGCAGCTGCTCGGCCGCCGCCGGCATGAACTCGCGCCCGAAGGCTCTCAACGCCTCGAACTGCTCGCTGGAGTCGATGCGGATGGCCTGCGTGTGCTCGCCCACCAGGTCGCGCAGCACGCGCTGCAGCAGGTTCAGGTCCTCGTGCAGTAGGCTGGCCGGCGGCTGGCGGCTGGCGGCGTCCTTGATGCGCGCCCATGCCTTGCGCAGGTAGGCGATGTCCTCGGTCAGTTCGGCGTCGGTGGCGTCCTCGGCATTGGTGCGCAGGATGAAGCCGCCGGTCTTGCCGCCGTCCACGCCCGCATTGGCCAGCGCCTGCACGCGCGTGCGCAGCTCCTCGCGCAACGGGGCCGGGATCTTCTGCGACACGCCGACGTGGTCGTCCTGCGGCAGAAACACCAGCAGCCGCCCGGCGATGCTGATCTGCGTGGACAGGCGCGCGCCCTTGCTGCCGATCGGGTCCTTGATCACCTGCACCATCAGCGTCTGGCCCTCGAACACCTGGCGCTCGATGGGCTTGAGCGGTGCGCCGGTGCGGTTGGCCGGCAGGGCCTCGCCGTCGGCGGGTTTCTGCCACAGGTCGGCCACGTGCAGAAAGGCAGCGCGCTCCAGCCCGATGTCGATGAAGGCCGACTGCATGCCCGGCAGCACGCGCGCCACCTTGCCCAGGTAGATGTTGCCGACCAGGCCGCGCTCCAGCGCGCGCTCGACGTGCAGCTCCTGCACCGCGCCGCTTTCCACGATGGCCACCCGCGTTTCCTGCGGCGACCAGTTGATGAGAATTTCTTGCTGCATGTTGTGGTGCTGTACGCGCTGATCGGCTGCCCTACCGGATACCCACCGCGCGCAGAATCCGTGCCGTCTCGAACAGCGGCAGCCCCATGATGCCGCTGTAGCTGCCGCTGATGTGCGCCACGAAGGCCGCCGCCCGGCCCTGGATGGCGTAGGCGCCGGCCTTGCCCTGCCATTCGCCGCTGGCGATGTAGGCGGCGATGTCGTCCTCGGCCAGCGGCGCGAAGCGCACGCGCGAGGTGCTGACGGCTTCGTGCCGCGCATCGCCGGCCTGCACCGCCACCGCGGTGATGACGCGGTGCGTGCCGTCCGCCAGCTGGCGCAGCATGGCGGCGGCATCCTGCGCGTCGCGCGGCTTGGCCAGGATGCGGCGGCCCAACGCCACCGTGGTGTCGCTGCACAGCACCGGCGCGAGCGGCAGCTGGCGCTCGGCCAGGCGGCGCACGGCATCGTCCAGCTTCAGGCGCGTGACGCGCCGCACGTAGGCCGCCGGCGCCTCGCCGGCGCGCTCGGCCTCCAGCGCCTCGGCGGCGTCGGCGTCGTCGGGCAGCAGCAGGCTCAGGCGCACCCCGAGTTGCTCCAGCAACTGGCGGCGGCGCGGGCTTTGCGAAGCCAGGTAAATGAAGTCGGCCATGCCGGCATCTTAGGGCGCGGCGCGGGTCCCGCCCACGCCGGGCCGCTCACTCGCGGTGGTACGGGTGCCCGGCGTTGACCGACCAGGCGCGGTAGAGCTGCTCGGCCAGCAGCACGCGCACCATGGCGTGCGGCAGGGTCAGGTCGGACAGGCGGATGCGCTCGTCGGCGGCCTGCAGCAGCAGCGGGTCCAGCCCGTCGGGGCCGCCGATCAGCAGGGCCACGTCGCCGCCCCCCAGTTGCCACTGGCGCAGGCGTGCGGCCAGGGCCACGGTGGTCAGTGAGGTGCCGTGCTCGTCCAGCGCCACCACGCGCGCGCCCTTCGGAATGGCGGCCTCGATGCGCTGGCGCTCGGCGGCGCGCAGCTGGTGCGGCGTCTTGCCACCGGCACGCGGCTCGGCCTTGATGGCCTTGAGCTCGACCCGCAGCTCGGGCGGAAAGCGCTTGACATAGTCGTCCCAAGCCGTCTGCGCCCAGTCGGGCACCCGCTGGCCGACGGCGATGACGTGCAGCTTCATCGCGGCCGCTCAAAGGCCGGGGCGCGGCGCGGTTTTGCGGGTGGTTTTCTTGGCAGCGGTCTTGGTGGCGGCCTTCACGGGTGCCTTGGCCGGCACCTTGGCCGCGGCTTTCTTGGCGGGCGATTTGGCGGCGGTCTTGGTCGGCGTCTTGGCGGATGTCTTGGCTGCCGCCTGGGTGGTCGCCTTCTTGGCCGGCGCCTTCACGCCCGCGGCCTTCTTGCTGGCGGCAGCCGGCGCGGCCTGGGCCTTGCCAGCGGTCTTCGCGGCGCGCTTGGCAGCAGCCTTGGCCGCTGCGCTTTTCAGGCGCACGGGCTTTTCGCCCCAGATCTCTTCCAGGTTGTAGTACTGGCGGATGGCCGGCTGCATGATGTGCGCCACGGCCGCGCCGCAGTCCACGATGATCCACTCGCCGTTGTCCTCGCCCTCGGTGCGCGGCTTGGCAAAGCCGCCTTCGCGCACCTTGTCGCGCACGCTGGCGGCCAGGGCCTTGGTCTGCCGGTTGCTGCTGCCGCTGGCGACGATCACGCGCTCGAACAGCGGCGACAGGTGCTCGGTGTTGAACACGCGGATGTCCTGGGCTTTGACTTCTTCCAGGCCATCAACGATGGCGCGCTGGAGTTTCTGGATGTCTTTCTTGGCGGCGGCTTCGCTCATCAGGCTGCAGGGTTTTGGTAGAGGTGGTGTTCGGCAATATACCCGGCGACGGCCGCCGGAACCAGATGGCCGATGGGCAGGCCGGCGGCCACGCGGCGGCGCACCTCGGTGGCGCTGTGCGGCATGGCGGGCAGGCCGAGCAGGCGCACGCGTTGCGCATCCACGGCCATGCCGGGCAAGGGATCATCCGCACCAAAAGGGCCGGCAGCGCCCGATGGATCATAACGGACAGCTATGGATAAAGTAGCAATCTGCAAGATCTCGTCGGCCCGGCGCCAGGTGTGGAAGGCCGCCGCCTGGTCGGCGCCAATCTGCAGGAACAGCGTGGCGCCGGGGTATTCGGTGCGCAGTTCGCTCAGCGTGTCGATGGTGTAGGTGGGGCCGTCGCGCAACAGTTCGCGCTCGTCCACCCGCACGCGCGGCAGCTCGGCAAAGGCCAGCCGGCACATGGCCAGGCGGTGCACGCCGGGGCTGAGCGGCCGCGTCTTGTGCCAGGCATCACCGGTGGGCACGACGTGCAGGCGGTCCAGCCGCAACTCGTCGATGGCCGCGCGCGCCAGCGCCAGGTGCGCGTCGTGCGGCGGGTCGAAGGCGCCGCCGAAGAGGCCGATGCGGGCGGTCATGACAAGCAGAAACTTGACCGGACGCGAAGGTCGCGAAGACGCGCGAAGAACGCGAAAGAAACAGATTTCATGGATTGCTCTTTTTCGCGCCCTGGGCGAACCCTGCCTGGCCTTCGCGTCCGGGGGCTCATCAAACCCACTCGCGCGGCACCAGAAAGCGTTCGCTCAACTCGGCCTCGGGCGAGCCGGGTGCCGGCTGGTGCTGGTAGGCCCAGCGCACCAGCGGCGGCATCGACAGCAGGATCGACTCGGTGCGCCCGCCTGATTGCAGGCCGAAGTGCGTGCCACGGTCCCACACCAGGTTGAACTCGACGTAGCGCCCGCGGCGATACAGCTGGTGCTCGCGCTCGCGCTCGCCCCATTCCATGCCGACGCGGCGCTGCACGATGGGCAGGTAGGCGTCCAGAAAGGCGTCGCCCACCGAGCGGATCAGCGCGAAGCCGTTGGCGTTGCCGCCTTCCGCGAAATCGTCGAAGAAGATGCCGCCGATGCCGCGCGGCTCATTGCGGTGCTTGTTGAAGAAGTACTCGTCGCACCAGCGCTTGAAGCGCGGGTACTTGTCGTCGCCAAAGGTTTTCAGCGCATCGCGGCAGACGCGGTGAAAGTGCTGGCAGTCCTCGTCGAAGCCGTAGTAGGGCGTCAGGTCCATGCCGCCGCCGAACCAGCACACCGGCGCCTGCCCCGCGTGACCGGCGGCGATCATGCGCACGTTCATGTGCACGGTGGGCACGTAAGGATTGAGCGGATGGAACACCAGCGACACGCCCATGGCCTCGAACGGCGCGCCCGCCAGCTCGGGCCGGTGCTGCGTGGCCGAGGGCGGCAGCCTGGGCCCGCGCACGTGCGAGAAGCCCACGCCGGCGCGCTCGAACACCGCGCCGCCCTCCATGATCTTGGTGATGCCATCGCCCTGCAGCGGCTCGCCGGGCGCCTTGCGCCACGGGTCGCGCAGAAAGCGGGTCCGGCCGTCGACGGCTTCGATGGCGGTGGTGATGCGCGCCTGCAGGTCCACCAGGTAGTCGCGCACGGCGTTAGGCTCAAAGCTCGGCATCTGCAAACCCTTTCGTGACAAAGGCCGCGCAGCAGGCCTTTTCCAATGGCTGCGGAGCAAGCCATCCGGGAACGCCGTGGCCGGGGTCTCCCCGGCCACTGGCGTTGTCCCCCTCAGGGGGAAGGCGCCGCAGGCGACTCAGGGGGAGCGTCATTTCACCGCAAGGTACCCGATGTCGCGCCGGTACTGCACGCCGTCGAAATGGATGCCGCGCGCCGCGTCGTAGGCCTTGGCCTGCGCCTGCCTGACCGAATCGCCCAGCGCGGTGACGCACAGCACCCGGCCACCCGAGGTGCGCACCTGATCGCCCTCGCCCGCCGTGCCGGCGTGGAACACCACCACCTCGTCGGTCGGCTTCGGCAGGCCGGTGATCAGGTCGCCCTTCTTCGGGTTCGCCGGGTAGCCGCCGGCCGCCAGCACCACGCCCAGCGCCACGCGGCGGTCCCATTGCAGTTCCACTTCGTCAAGCTTGCCCGCCGTGGCGGCCAGCAGCACCTCGACCAGGTCGGACTTCATGCGCATCAGGATCGGCTGCGTCTCGGGGTCGCCCATGCGGGTGTTGAACTCCAGCGTCTTCGGGCGGCCTTCGGCGTCGATCATCAGGCCGGCGTACAGAAAGCCGGTGAACGGGATGCCGTCCTGGTCCATGCCGCGGATCGTCGGCAGGATCACCTCGCGCATGGCGCGCGCGTGCACGTCGGGCGTGACCACCGGCGCGGGCGAATACGCGCCCATGCCGCCGGTGTTGGGGCCTTCGTCGCCGTCCAGCAGGCGCTTGTGGTCCTGGCTGGTGGCCAGCGGCACCACGTGCTTGCCGTCGCACAGCACGATGAAGCTGGCTTCCTCGCCCTGCAGGAACTCCTCGATGACGACGCGCGCGCCACCCTCGTTGTGCGCCACGCCCAGCGTGTTGCCGCCCAGCATGTCGTCGATGGCGGCGTGCGCTTCTTCTTTCGTGGCGGCGACCACCACGCCCTTGCCGGCCGCCAGCCCATCGGCCTTGACGACGATGGGCGCGCCCAGCCTGTCGACACAGGCGTGGGCGGCGGTGGCGTCGGTGAAGGTCTCGTAGGCCGCGGTGGGAATGCCGTGGCGCTGCATGAAGTCCTTGCTGAAGGCCTTGGAGCTTTCGAGCTGCGCCGCGGCCCTGGTGGGGCCGAAGATGCGCAGCCCGTGGGCGCGGAAGTCGTCCACCACGCCGGCGGCCAGCGGCTGCTCGGGGCCCACCACGGTGAGCGCGATCTTCTCGGCCAGCGCCCAGTCGCGCAGCGCGGCGAGATCGGTGATGGGCACGTTCTTCAGGTTGGGCGCCAGCGCCGTGCCGCCGTTGCCGGGCGCCACGTAGACCTGCTGCACCTTGGGTGATTGCGCCAATTTCCAGGCCAGCGCATGTTCGCGGCCGCCGCCGCCGATGACGAGAATCTTCATGAAGTCACTTCAAAAACGAGGGGGCGCGCAGCGCCCTCAAGGCACCGCCGCAACGGCGTCGCGGTCGGGGTTCGGCCGGCAGTCGGGGTGGTTGTAGCCGGCCGAGAATCCATCGCCGCCCACGCACCACGACACCTCGGTACCGCCGCCGCAAGCGCCGAGCAGCGCGGCCAGCAGCGCCACGGCCCAGGCGCGCGGCAGCGGCCCGCTCATTCCAGCTCCAGGATGACGTTGTGGTACACGGCCTGCACGTCGTCCAGGTCCTCCAGCACGTCGAGCAGCTTTTGCATGCTGGCGGCATCCTCGCCGGCCAGGTCGATGGTGTTCTCGGCGCGCATGGTCACCTCGGCCAGCTCGGGCGCCAGGCCAGCGGCTTCCAGCGCCGCCTTGACGTCCTCGAAGGCGCCCGGCTCGGTCAGCACCTCGATGGCGCCTTCCTCGTCGGTGATGACGTCGTCGGCGCCGGCTTCCAGCGCCACCTCCATCACCTGCTCTTCATCGGTGCCGGGGCCGAACACGATCTGCCCCACGTGCTGGAACTGGAACGCCACCGAACCCTCGGTGCCCAGGTTGCCGCCGTGCTTGCTGAAGGCGTGGCGCACCTCGGCCACGGTGCGCACACGGTTGTCGGTCATGGTGTCGACGATGACGGCGGCGCCGCCGATGCCATAGCCCTCGTAGCGAATCTCCTCGTAGCTCACGCCTTCGAGGTTGCCGGTGGCCTTGTCGATGTTGCGCTTGATGGTGTCGGCCGGCATGTTGGCGGCCTTGGCCTTGTCGATGGCCAGGCGCAGGCGCGGGTTGGCCGCCGGGTCGCCGCCGCCGGCGCGCGCCGCCACCATGATTTCGCGCACCACGCGGGTCCAGATGCGCTGGCGCTTTTCGTCCTGCCGGCCCTTGCGGTGCTGGATGTTGGCCCATTTGCTGTGACCAGCCATATCAGTCTGCCTCTAGTTCAAACAAGAAAAAAGTATCGGGATAATCGACCCATTCTACTTTTCGTGCCCCCACAAGCTCCTGCGCATGGCCGATCCGATCCTCATCGCCCAGCACGGCGACACCCAGTGCTTCATCCTGCCCGGCCTGGCCAACCGCCACGGCCTGATCACCGGCGCCACCGGCACCGGCAAGACGGTGACGCTGCAAAAGCTGGCCGAATCCTTCAGCGCCATCGGCGTGCCGGTGTTCATGAGCGACGTCAAGGGCGACCTGACGGGCATCAGCCAGCCCGGCAGCATCACCGGCAAGCTGGCCAATGTGCTGCAAGAGCGCGGCCTGCCCAGCCCCGCGCCCACGGCCTGCCCCACCACGCTGTGGGACGTGTTCGGCCAGCAGGGCCATCCGGTGCGCGCCACCATCTCCGACATGGGGCCGCTGCTGCTGGCGCGGATGCTGGATTTGAACGACACGCAGAGCGGCGTGCTGAACCTGGTGTTCAAGATCGCCGACGACAACGGCCTGCTGCTGCTCGATCTGAAGGACCTGCGTGCCATGCTCACCCACGTGGGCGAGAACGCCAGGCAGTTCACCACCCAGTACGGCAACGTCAGCAGCGCCAGCATCGGCGCCATCCAGCGCGGCCTGCTGCAACTGGAAAGCCAGGGCGGCGACCAGTTCTTCGGCGAGCCGATGCTCAACCTGGACGACATGCTGCAGACCGAGGGCGGCCAGGGCGTCATCAACATCCTGGCTGCCGACAGGCTGCTGCAGTCGCCGCGCCTGTACGCCACCTTCTTGCTGTGGCTGCTGAGCGATCTGTACGAGCGCCTGCCCGAGATCGGCGACCCGGAGAAACCGAAGTTCGTGTTCTTCTTCGACGAGGCCCACCTGTTGTTCAACGACGCGCCCAAGGTGCTGCTGGAGCGCATCGAGCTGGTGGTGCGGCTGATCCGATCCAAGGGCGTGGGCGTGTACTTCGTCACCCAGAACCCCATCGACGTGCCCGACACCGTGCTGGCGCAACTGGGCAACCGCGTGCAGCATGCGCTGCGCGCCTTCACGCCGCGCGACCAGAAGGCGGTGAAGGCCACCGCGCAGACCATGCGCGCCAACCCGCAGATCGACATCGAAACCGCCATCACCGAGCTGGCCACGGGCGAGGCGCTGATCAGCTTTCTCGACGAAAAAGGCCGCCCCGGGGTAACGCAGCGCGTCTACGTCATTCCGCCCGGCAGCCAGATCGGCCCCATCAGCGAGGCGCAACGCGCCGAACTCATCAAGAACTCGCTGGTCGCCGGCAGCTACGAACAGGCCGTGGACCGCGAATCGGCCTACGAACTGCTGGCGGCGCGCGGCGCGCAGGCGGTGCCGGCCTCGGGCGGCGTCGCGGGTGCGCCGGGCACACCCGCGGCCGAAAGCCCCGGCCTGATGGACGAGGCGCTGAAGTGGGGCAAGGAAACCCTGTTCGGCCGCACCGGCCCACGCGGCGGCCAGTACGACGGGCTGGTGCAGAACGTGGTCAAGGGCGAGATGCGCCGCATGGGCCGCGAGCTGCTGCGCGGCGCGCTCGGCGGCCTGATTGGCGGCAAGAAGCGTTGATGGAAGGTTGGGCGTTTGGCGTTGAGCGTCAGGCGTCAAAGCCGGAACTTTCCAGCCCCCAACCTCCAACCCGCTCAACGCTCAACGCTCAACGCTCAACGCTCAA
>JAEXBL010000453.1 GCA_023394015.1 Pseudomonadota bacterium
TTGCTGCGCTGGTCGTCGCCCTGGGCGAGCGGGGCGGCCTGGCCCGCCTGTTCGGCCTCGCGCAGGCGCCGGGCCTGGCGTTCGGCGCGGCGGCGGTCGGCCACGGTGCGGATTTCCTGCTGCGTCAGGTAGCCGTCGCCGTTCAGGTCGGCGTTGCGAAAGTAGTCGGCCAATTGGGGACTCAGGCGAATCGCCACCTTGGCCTCGTCCTGCGAGATGCGGCCGTCCCGGTTGGCATCCAGCATGTTGAACCAGCGCAGCGCCTGTGCCTCGCCCTTGCTGGGCTTCTTGGCACTCGGCGTGGCTGCGGGCGCATCGGCCGCCTGGGCCGCAGCCGGCGCCATGCCCAGGGGCAGGGCGAACAGGGCCAGCACGGCAGGAGAAAGCAGACGAGACAGGGTCATGCCTGATTGGAGTCCGTCGGCGGTGCCAGAGTTTCACGCCAGTCTGCCAAATTTGTGACGCCGGCGGCCACATGGCCGGCCGGCACATGCCGGGCGGCGTGCTCGATGTGGCCGGTCTGGTCGTCGAAGAAGAAGTCGGGCTCGAACTCGCGCAGGAACTCGCCCTTGGGCAGGCCGCCGAGGAACATGGCCTGGTCCACGCCCACGCCCCAGTGCATCAGCGTGCGGATCGGGCGCTCGTGCGCCGGCGCGCTGCGCGCCGTGACCAGCGCGGTGACGATGCGCATGCGCCGCGAGCCGGCGTGCTGCAGGCGGTGCAGCGCGGCCAGAAAGGGCTGGAACGGGCCGGGCGGCAGCGGCAGCCTGGCCTTTTCGATCTCGTGCGACTGGAAGGCGTCCAACCCGCCGCTCTGGAACACGCGTTCGGCCTCGTCGGAGAACAGCACCGCGTCGCCGTCGAAGGCGATGCGCACCTCGTCGGGGTGGCGGTCGCCGGCGCGCGCCGACTGCATGGCCACCTGCGCCGCCGGAAAGCCCAGCGCCAGCGCTTCGCGCACGTCGGCGCCGTTGGCCGACAAGAACAGGTGCGCGCCCAGCGGCCGCACGTAGCGGAACGGATCGGCCCCCTGCGTGAACACGCCGCGCTGGATCTGCGCCAGCCCGTGCGCCGCCGCCGAGCGGAACACGCGCATGCCGCTGGCCGGGTCGTTGCGCGACAGCACCACCACTTCCACCCGCTGCTGCCCCGGCTCGTTGAAGGCCAGCAGCTTCTTGACCAGCGAAAAGGCCACGCCGGGCGGCGCCGGCACGTCGATGCGCTCCAGCTGCAGCCGCATGTAGGCCTCGGCATCGCCGGCCTCGAACAGGCGGTTCTCCTCCTCGAAGTCGAACAGCGCGCGCGAGGAGATGGCGACGACGAGCTGGTCCTGCAGGGTGGGGGGCATGGCAAGATCGATAGCTGCTGGCGCTTGTCAGACAGGCGCCAGCCAGGGATTGAGGACTGAAGCGCCGCAGGCGGCGAAGTCGCGCGTGTTGCGCGACACCACCGTCATCTGGTGCACCAGCGCAGTGGCGGCGATCCAGGCATCGCGCTCCGGCGCGGGGTCGGGGCTGTGCAGTGCAGCACAGCGCCGAGCGACCGCCGCATCCACGTCCAGCACGCGGTCCTGAAACCGAGGCAGCACCTGCGACTCCAGCCATTGCCGCAGCAGCAAGCCTTGCGGGGCATCGCGTCGCTCCTTCTGGCGCACGCCCAACTCCAGCTCGAACACGGTGATCGAGGAGATGAACAGGCGATCCTGCGGTGCGGCTTGCATCCACGCCAGCACTGCGGGGGAGGCTTTGTCGGGGCGCCGAAGTTCGGAGATGACGTTGGTGTCGAGCAGGTACACGGTGGCATCAATCCAGATCGGCCGCGCGAGCGAATTCGCGCATGCGCGGCGGATCGAACTCGATGTTTTCCCCACCCGGCATCGCCAGCGCCTCCACGATGGAACGCGGCGGTCGCGCCAGGCGCTCGTAGTCGGCGTGGGTCAGCAGCACGTAGGCGGGCTGGCCGCGGTCGGTGATGAGCACCGGGCCGTCGTTGGCGGCGCGCTTGGCACGCGCGGTGTCCTGATTGAATTCGCGGCTGGAGAGGGTGCGCATGGTCGTCTCCTTCGGATCAATGTAGCAATGTTACTACATTGCAGCCAAGGCCGCTGATCGTTGAATCCGAAGGCCGCGGAGCAGGCCACACCGGAACGCCGTGGTCGGGGCCCCCCCGACCACCAGCGTTGTCCCCCTGGGGGAAGGCGGCCGCAGGCCGACTCAGGGGGGATCACTTCACCCACTGGTTCAGCTGGATGATGGGCAGCATCACCGCCAGCACGATCAGCATCACGATCACGCCCATGGCGACGATGAGCAGCGGCTCCAGCACGGTGGCCAACTGCATGGCGCGGCGCTGCACTTCGGCGCTGAGCTGGTTGGCGGCGCGCTGCAGCATCAGCGGCAACTGGCCGGTTTGCTCGCCCAGGCGGGCGAACATGGCCAGCAGGCCGGGAAAGCGCTTTTTCTGCGCCAACGCCGCCGCTAGCGGCGCGCCTTCGCGCACCATCACCAGTGCGTCCTCGGCGTCGGCGCGCATGGCGGTGTTGTTCAGGGTTTCGGCGGCGGCCTGCAGCGCGCGCAGGATCGGCACGCCGGCGCCGGCCAGCATGGCCAGCGTGCTGCCAAAGCGCGCCGCGTTGTAGCCGCGCGCCAGCCGGCCGATGAGCGGCAGGCGCAGCCAGGCGGCATCGAACTTCTGGCGGAAGGCGGGTCTTTTCAGCGCCACACGAGCGCCAGCAGCTATCAACACGATAGCGACCAGCAGCCACCAGCCGTAGCCGCGCACGAAGTCGCTCAGCGCCAGCATGGCCACGGTGAGGCCCGGCAGGCTGCGCTGCGTGCCGGCAAACACCGTGGCCACCTGCGGCACCACGTAGCTCACCAGGAACACCACGATGACGATGGCCACCAGCGTGACGATGGCCGGGTACAGCGCCGCGCCGACCAGCTTGGCGCGCAGCGCCTGGCGCTCTTCCAGGTCGTCGGCCAGGCGCTCCAGCACCGTGCCCAGGTGACCGCCCTGTTCGCCGGCGGCGATGACGGCGGTGTAGACGGGCGAAAACTCGCGCGGCTGCTGCGCCATGGCCTTGGCCAGTGCCGAGCCGGCGTTGACTTCGGCGCGCAGGCTGGCGATCAGGTTGCGCTGGCGCTCGTCCTCGGCCTCGTCGGCCAGGGCGGTGAGCGAGCGTTCCAGCGGCAGGCCGCTGCCGACCAGTCCGGCCAGTTGCCGCGTGAAGATCGCCAGTTGCGTGCTGTTGAAGGCGCGGCCGCCACCGATGGGGCGCGACAGCACCGAGCCGCCGGCGCCACCGGCCACCGGCTCCACCGCCAGCGGCACCAGCGCCTGGCCGCGCAGCAGCGCGCGCGCGGCCTTGGCGGTGTCGGCCTCGATCACGCCCTTGCGCGACTTGCCGTCGGCTTGCAGGGCTTCGAAGGTGTAGGCGGGCACGGGCGGCAGGCGGTGGGTGGGGCGCGCCGGCAAGGGCGCGAAGCCGCCAATGGTAGCCGCTGGGCCGCGGGGCGGGGCAGGGGCGTCAGTCGGCGTTCAGCGCCTTGAGCTGCGCCGCGTACTGGCTGTCGATGCGGGCCAGCCGCGCCTGGCGCGCGGCCTCGTTGATCCAGGTGGCGGACTGCGCGCTGTCCAGCTCGAGCTGGTGCGTGAGCCGCGCCACCGGCAGCAGGGCGCGGTTGTCGGCCGGCAGGAAGCCGGCGAAGTCGTGCAGGCTTTTCAGCGCCATGCGCTGCTGCTCGGCCTGCGGACTGCTGCCACGGCCGTATTGCACGAGAAAGCGCTCGGCGGCATGGCGCAGCGCGTCGCCGTGCGTGCGCCGCAGCAGGATGAGGCCGTGCGGAATCAGCTCGGACTGCCACAGCACGCGCAGGCGCGCCGCCTCGGTCGGGAACTGCGTGCGAAAGCGCTCCATGTCGGCGCTGTTGTTGGTGGCCAGGTCGGCCTCGCCATTGGCCACGGCCAGCGCCGTGCGCTGGTGGGTGCCGACGATGTCGCCCTGAAAGCGCGTCTCGATGTCGATCTGCCGCGGCAGGAACAGCTGCAGCTTGGGCACGATAAAGCCGGACATCGAGCGCTTTTCGCCGCGCGCCAGCCGCCAGCGGCCGGGGTCGACCAGCACCGCCTCCAGGTCGCGCACCGGGCCGCCTTCGCGCGCCAGCAGCAGCGCGCGGTAGCCGGGCAGGCCGTCGTGCCGCGTCACCTGGGCGATGGCGCGCATGCCGTGCAGGGTCACGGCGTCGAGCGCCATCTTGCCGGACAGAAACACCAGGTCCACCTCGCCGCGGCGCACTGCCTCGCCCAGGCCCTCGTACGAGCTGGCCGAGAACATGCTGATCGGCCGCCCCAGCGCCTGTGTCAGCTCATCCAGCAGCGGCTCCCAGCCGCTGCGCGAATCCACCAGCCCGCCGAACGGCAGGATGCCAAAGCGCAGTGGCGCGGCCGTGGTGCCGGCGCGTGCCGGCGGCAGCGCCACCAGCGCGGCGCCCCACAGCAGGGCCTGGCGCCGGGTGGCGCGGTGCTCGGATGGGCAGGGCGGCGGCGTTCTACCGCTGATGGTGTGGACAGGGGGCATGGTTTGTGGCACGGTCCAATATGCTTGTTTGAATTCTCACGCATTACGCAATGGGTTACATGCCATGAACAGGGTAGCCGCGCCGTGGCGACGGCGGCCCGGGTGGTCGCTGGTGTGGCAGCTGGTGCTGCTGGCGGTGCTGCCGGCCGTGCTGGCGGTGGGTGCACTGGTGGCGGTGACCGCGCGGCAGTACCTGCGGGATGTGGAGGCGCACACGCGCCAGCAGGGCGAGACCCTGGCCCAGCAGCTGGCGGCCGCCGCCCAGGTGCCGCTGGCGCGCGAGGACCGGCGCGCGCTGCTGCGCCTGGCCGAGATCAGCCTGTCGCAACCGCACGTGCAGCAGGTGCAGCTTTGGTCGCCCGACGGCGAACTGCTGGCCAACGTCAGCACCTCGGACCTGCGCCGCGCCGAAGGCCTGATGGTGAGCGCGCCGGTGGTGGCGGGGGGTGACCTGCCGGGGCAGGTGGACATCGAGATCGGCCTGGACGCGCTGCACGCTGCCGAAGCGCGCGTGTGGGCCAACCTGTTGCTGGCGGTGGCGGCCTGCCTGGCGGCGGTGTTACTGACCGGCGTGTGGGCGGCGCGGCGCATCAGCGCGCCGGTGCGCAGGCTGGCCCGCGCGGTCGACCGGCTGGCCGCCGGCGAGCCGGTGCAGGTGCCGCTGCAGGGCACGGCCGAGCTGCGCCACCTGCAGCAAGGCTTCAACGCCGCCGCCACCGCGCTGCACGACGGCCGCCGCCTGCTGGAGCAGCGCGTGCGCGAGGCTACCGCCGAGCTGGCCGCCAAGAACCGCGCCATCGAGCAGGTCAGCCAGGCCAAGACGCGCCTGCTGGCCGCCGCCAGCCACGACCTGCGCCAGCCGTTGCACGCGCTGACGCTGTTCTCGGAAGGCCTGGCGCGCGACGAATCCGACCCCGCGCGGCTGGAGCGCATCCGCCACGTGCGCGAGTGCGTGGCCTCGCTGGACCACTTGTTCGCCGAGCTGCTGAACATCTCGCAGATCGACGCCGGCGTGCTGCAGCCGCGCCGCTCGGACTTCGCGCTGGATCGGCTGCTCGACGAGGTCAGCCGCAACTTCCGCCCGGTGGCCGAGGCGCAGCACCTGCGCCTGGTGGTGCGCCACACCGACCTGTGGGTGCATTCGGACTACTTCATGCTGGCGCGCATCGTCGGCAACCTGGTGGCCAACGCGGTGCGCTACACGCCCAGCGGCGGCGTGCTGGTGGCCGCGCGCCGGCGCGGGCAGCGGGTGCGCATCGAGGTGGTGGACACCGGCATCGGCATCGCGCCGGCGCACCAGCAGCGCATCTTCGACGAATTCTTCCAGGTCGATGGCAAGGCGGCGCCCGGCCGGGGCACCGGCCTGGGCCTGGCCACGGTTCAGCGGCTGGCCGCGCTGCTCGATCTGCCGGTGGGCATCGCGTCGCAACCGGGTCGCGGCTCGCGCTTTCACCTGGAGGTGCCGGTGGCCGCGCCCGGCGTGGAGCCGGTGGCGGCGCCGGCGGATGCGCTGGCGGCGGTGCCACAGCAGGCGGGCGCCTCGGTGCCGGATGGCCTGGCCATGCCCGCGCCGCCATGCCCGCCCGCCGTGCCTGGTGCCGACGCGCCGCTGGCCGTGGCCTGAAGCGCCGCGGCTATGCCTTTTGGCCGGTGGCCTGCGCCTTGATCCACGTGCGGAACGGGTTTATCTTCAAACGCATCCCGAGTGCCCTGCCATGAAAATCCTCATCGCCGACGACCACCGCCTCATCGTGGAAGCGGTGGCTGAAAAACTGAACGAGCTGGCGCCCGACGTCAGCTTCGTGCAGGCGCTGAGCGTGCAGGAGCTGCTGGACAGCGTCTCGGCCGACCTCGACCTGGCCGTCATCGACCTGGGTATGCCCGGGGCGCGCGGCGTGGCGCACGTGGCCGAGGTGCACCGCCTGCAGCCGGGGCTGCCCATCGTGGTGCTGTCGGGCCACGAAGACCCGGCCATCATGCGCGCCGCGCTGGACGCCGGCGCCTCCGGCTTCATCCCCAAGGCCTATTCGCCCGAGGTGATGCTGTCGGCGATCCGGCTGGTGCTGACGGGCGGCGAGTACGTGCCGCCGATGATGGTGGCGGCGCGGCAGGCCGGCGCGGCGCCGGCCATGCCGGCCAGCCCGGCGGACCAGGGCATGGCCCACCTGCGCCCCGTGCTGACCGACCGCCAGCTCGAGGTGCTGAACCTGCTGTCCGAAGGCCAGCCCAACAAGTTGATCGGCCGCAACCTGGGCATCAGCGAAGGCACGGTGAAGATCCACCTGGCGGCGATCTTCCGCGCGCTGAAGGTGCGCAACCGCACCGAGGCGGTGGTGGCGGCCCGCGCCCTGACCGCGGCGTGAGCTGCGGTTGCAGGCCAAAAGTGGCTCTGGCACCCTTTGGATGGGTGCGAGAAGCTATCTAAAGCGCAGCAAGCCCGGTCACTCGCACTGAAAGGTCAGCGCGCTCTCGGCCCGCGGCGCCAACAGACCGGGCGGGCTTTCCTTCAGGTCGGTCTGCCTGAAGCGCTTGCCCTGCGCGGCGCAGTGCGCCGTGGCCTCCTCGGTGGCGGCGCGCGTCAGTGCCTGCGGCTGCGCGGCCACCACGCCGCGCTTGCTGATGGTCCACGAACCGTCGAAACCCGCCACCGGCCCGCTGCTGCTGGCGGCGCAGCCGGCCAGCAGCAGGGCAGCGGTGGTGGCAACCATGAATCCACGCATGCGGGCCTCCAGCTTGAAGCAGTCGTTGGGACGGGCACAGCATAGCCGGGCCCGGGGCGCGCCGCGCGCCGGCGCAGTGCCTGCGCGCCACCGCGAACAAGCGCCGTGCGCGCGTCAGCCGGCGCCGCACGGTGCGGCGCTCCATCCGCCGAGCCCCGGGTTGACGCCCTGGCCGGCGCGGCGCCGGGCCGCTACCATGGCCGCCATGGCGCACCAACCCTGCGATGCGCCTTCGCGGCGATGCAGGCGTTCATGACCATCAGCGCACTCGATTTGTTCAAGATCGGCATCGGGCCCTCCAGCTCGCACACCGTGGGGCCGATGCGGGCGGCCGCGGCCTTTGCCGACCAGCTGCGGGCCAGCGGCCGGCTGGCCGAGGTGCAGCGGGTGCAGGTGCGGCTGTACGGCGCGCTGTCGGCTACCGGCATCGGCCACGGCAGCGACCGCGCCGTGGTGGCCGGCCTGCTGGGCGAGCAGCCCGAGCAGGTCGACCCGGACGCCATGAACGCCGCCGTCGATGCCGTGCGCCAGGGCGGGCGCCTGCGGCTGGCCGGCGCGCACGACGTCGGCTTCGATTGGCCGCGCGACCTGCAACTGCTGCCCGTCAGCCTGCCGCGCCACCCCAACGCGCTGCGGCTGACGGCGCACGGCGCGCACGACGTGATCCACGAGAACACCTGGTACTCCATCGGCGGCGGCTTCATCGTGGACGAGGCCCAGGCCGCGGCCGGCCACACCGGCGCGCCCGCCGTGGCCGTGCCGCTGCCCTATGCCAGCGGCGAGCAGATGCTGGCGCTGTGCCGCCGGCACGGCCTGCGCGTGGCCGACCTGGTGTGGCACAACGAGCGCGCCTGGCGGCCCGAGCACGACACCCGCACCGCGCTGCTGGCCATCTGGCAGGCCATGCAGGCCTGCGTGGCGCGCGGCCTGAAGTCCGAGGGCGTGCTGCCCGGCGGCCTGCAGGTGCCGCGCCGCGCGCCGGCCATGCACGCGCGGCTGAACGCGCGCGACGGCCGGCCCAACCTGATCACCCAGACCTTTGCCGCCATGGAGTGGGTCAACCTGTACGCGCTGGCGGTGAACGTGGAAAACGCCGCCGGCGGCCGCGTGGTGACGGCACCCACCAACGGCGCGGCCGGCATCGTCCCGGCGGTGCTGCACTACTTCATGGACTTCCAGCGTGGCGCGGGCGAGGCCGACGTGCTGGACTTTCTGCTGGCGGCCACCGCCATCGGCGTGCTGATCAAGACCAACGCCTCCATCTCGGGCGCCGAGGTCGGCTGCCAGGGCGAGGTGGGCGCCGCCTGCGCCATGGCGGCGGCCGGACTGGCGCAGGTGCTGGGCGGCACGCCCGAGCAGGTCGAGAACGCCGCCGAGATCGGCCTGGAGCACAACTTGGGCCTCACCTGCGACCCCATCGGCGGCCTGGTGCAGGTGCCCTGCATCGAGCGCAACGCCATGGCGGCGGTGAAGGCCATCAACGCCGCGCAACTCGCGCTGTCGGGCGACGGCACGCACAAGGTCAGCCTCGACGCCGCCATCCGCACCCTGCGCGACACCGGGCGCGACATGCTCGACAAGTACAAGGAAACCTCGCGCGGCGGGCTGGCGGTGGCGTATACCGAGTGCTGAGCCCGGGCGCCGCGCGGCACTGGCACCACCGGCAGGAATCGAACCTGCATCTAGCGCTTAGGAGGCGCTCGTTCTATCCATTGAACTACGGCGGCGGGCAGGAGCGGCGATTGTATCGGCCGGGGCGGCGGGCTCCGGTTCAGGTTCAGTCGAAGGACAGGCGGTAGATCAGGTCGACGGCGGCGTTTTCGCCGGCCTGGCCGCGCAGGGTCCAGCGGCGCGACAGCTCGTAGAAGATCATCAGCGTGCCGCCGGTGCCGGCCAGGCTGTGTTCGTAGGCGGCGTACAGGCGGTCCGAGAGGCGCTTGCCCAGGGTGACGCTGGCGCCGGCCACGTCGCCGTCGCCACCGCCGGAAAAGCTCAGCTCGTCCAGCCCGAAGTTGGCCGCCAGCCCGCGCCCCTCGCGCCCGCCCAGCAGGGCCAGCGCGGCCGATTGCAGCATCGCCGCCTCGGCGCCGCTGTTGGGCGCCGGGCGGCCCAGCAGCAGCCAGGCCAGGGTCTGGTTGTCGGGCAGGGCCGGCTCGGAATACAGGCGCACGCGCGGCAGCAGGGCGCTGCCCATGACCTGCACGCCCACGCGCTGGTCGCTGGCGTAGTTGGGGCGCAGGGCCAGCACGTCGAGCAGGGGGTTGCTGATCTCGCCGCGGAAGGTGATGAAGCCACGC
Organism: Pseudomonadota bacterium; assembly: GCA_023394015.1. Lineage (GTDB taxonomy): Bacteria > Pseudomonadota > Gammaproteobacteria > Burkholderiales > Burkholderiaceae_C > Ottowia. Next base: position 9,597 of record JAEXBL010000453.1, read on the forward strand.
TCGATCGTCAGGTGC
>JAEXBL010000470.1 GCA_023394015.1 Pseudomonadota bacterium
GCGCACCAGGTTGCCCAGGCTGATGATGTAGTTGCCATGGTTGTGGGCGAACGGCGGCAGCATGAAGTTGGGCACGCGCGTGCCGCCGGTTTCGCTCAGGAACACGTAGGCGTCGTCGGTCACGGGCTGGTGCAGCGGCGCGCCTTTTTCCTTCCAGTCGGGGATCAGCTCGGTCAGCGCCTTCGGGTCCATCACCGCGCCGGAGAGGATGTGCGCGCCGGGCTCGGAGCCTTTTTCGAGCACCACCACCGACACGTCCTGGCCCTTCTCGGCCGCCAGCTGCTTGATGCGGATGGCGGCGGCCAGGCCGGCCGGGCCGGCACCGACGATCACCACGTCGTATTCCATCCCCTCGCGCGGGCCGTACTGCTGGAGGATTTCGTCGGGGGTCATGGCTGCCTCTCTCATCGTGTTTGAAATAATGGCCGACATTGTGTCGGGCGCGCGCCATCGGCGCGTGTCGGGTGCGTGACTGATTTTATGCACGCCGCGCGCATCATCGCCGCTTGCACCACCACCCGCATATTCTGAAGAGGAAATCAGCATGAGCTACAGCATCGATTTGTCCGGCCGCGTGGCCTTCGTCACCGGCGCCTCGGGCGGCCTGGGCGCGCAGTTCGCGCGCACGCTGGCCGCGGCCGGCGCCGGCGTGGTGTTGGCCAGCCGCCGCATGGAGAAGCTGAAGGACCTGCGCGCCCGCATCGAGGGCGACGGCGGCGACGCCCACGTGGTCGAGTGCGACGTGACCGACGTGCACTCCATCAAGGCCGCCGTGGCCCACGCCGAGACCGAGATGGGCTCGATCGACATCCTGGTCAACAACTCGGGCGTCAGCACCACGCAGCGCATCCAGGACGTGACCGAGGACGACTACGACTTCATCTTCGACACCAACGTGCGCGGCGCCTTCTTCGTCGCGCAGGAGGTGGGCAAGCGCATGATCGCGCGGGCCAAGGGCGCGGCGCCGGGCAGCTTCACCGGCGGGCGCATCATCAACATCGCCAGCATGGCCGGGCTGAAGGTGCTGCCGCAGATCGGCGTGTACTGCATGAGCAAGGCCGCCGTGGTGCAGATGACCAAGGCCATGGCGCTGGAGTGGGGGCGCTTTGGCATCAACGTCAACGCCATCTGCCCCGGCTACATCGACACCGAGATCAACCACCACCACTGGCAGACCGAGGCCGGCCAGAAGCTGATCAACATGCTGCCGCGCAAGCGCGTCGGCGAGCCCAAGGACCTGGACGCCGTGCTGATGATGCTGGCCAGCGACCAGAGCCATTTCGTCAACGGCGCGGTGATTGCGGCCGATGACGGCTTTGCCGTATAGAAGTGAAACACCCCCCTGAGTCGCTGCGCGCCTTCCCCCCTCTGCTGCGCGAGGGGGGACAACGCCAGTGCCCGGCGCAGGTCCGGACACGGCGTTCGCTGGCCCGGCCTGCTCCGCGGCCATTCGATCTGGTTTGACACCTGCATTACCGCTGACGATGGTGGATCGTGGCGTCCTCTCCCTTTGGGCAGGAGCTGGCGGGGCCACGCGCAAGCGCCGCCGTCATTCGTCATGCTGACCGGCATCCTCGCCGGCCTGGCCGCCGGTGCCCTGTGGGGCCTGGTGTTCGTGGCGCCGCGCATGGTGAGCGGCTTTGCGGGCATCGACCTGACGGCGGGGCGCTTCGTGGTCTACGGGCTGGTGTCGGTGGCGGTGCTGGCGCTGTCGTGGCGGCGCGCGCGCCGGCCCACGCTGGCGCAGGCCTGGGGTGCGGCCTGGCTCAGCGTGCTGGGCTTCACCGGCTACTACTGGGTGCTGGTGCTGGCGATCCGCGACGCCGGCACCGAGATGCCGGCGCTGATCGTCGGCACCATTCCGATCTGGGTCATGCTGCTGGGCAAGCCGCAGGGCCTGCGCTGGGCGGCATTGCTGCCCGGCCTGCTGCTGACGGCCGCCGGCTTGTGGCTGATGGCGCAACTGCCCGAGGGCGAGCGCGGCCCGCATTACGTGCGCGGGCTGGCGCTGAGCGTGGCCGCCATGGCGTGCTGGACCGCGTTTGCCCTGCTCAACGCCGCCGGGCTGCGCCGCCACCCCGAGGTGCGCGCCACCGACTGGGCCAACTGGCTGGGCGTGGCCACGGGCCTGGGCGGGCTGGGGCTGGCGCTCACCCTGGGCACGCCGCTGCCGCAGATCGTGGCGCAGCCGGGCTGGCCGCTGCTGGCGCTGCTGGTGGTGGCGATCGGCTTCGGCTCCAGCTGGCTGGCCACCATTCTGTGGAACCTGGCCAGCCAGCGCCTGCCGGCCAGCCTGTGCGGGCAGCTCATCGTCAGCGAAACCCTGTTCGCGCTGCTGTACTCGTTTCTGTGGGACCATCGCTGGCCCACGCTGGCGCAGTGGGCGGCGGTGCTGCTGTTCACCGCCGGCATCCTGGCATCCATCAAGGCACACAAATAGACGAAGATCGAGCCATGAAGATCGAGATTCCCGAGCAGAAGAAGCTGGTCTACGAGATGGTGATTCCCATCCGCTGGGGCGACATGGACGCCATGGGCCACATCAACAACACGGTGTACTTCCGCTATATGGAGACGGCGCGCATCGACTGGCTGCAAAGCATCGGCTGCCAGCCCGACGCGCAGGGCGAGGGCGTGGTCATCGTCAACGCCTTCTGCAACTTCCACCGCCAGTTCGAGTACCCCGGCGACATTCTCATCAAGACCTACGTCAGCGATCCCGGCCGCAGCTCCTTCGAGAGCTGGGCCACGATGGAGAAGGTGGGCGAGCCCGGCGTGCTGTATGCCACCGGCGGCGCCACCACGGTGTGGGTGGACTTCCCGAAACAGAAATCCGCGCCGCTGCCCGACTGGCTGCGGCAGGTGGTGACCGCCTGATGCGCTGAGTCCGAGCCGGGCGCCAGCGCCTGCCCATCAAGCGCCGGCAGCGATGAAAAGACGAGCGCTGCGGATGCCCGCGTAGGTCAGCGCCAGCGAGCCCAGCAGGTGTACGGCGACGGTGCCCGCCGCCTGTGGCCAGCGCTCGGCCAGCAGCATCTCGACCACCTCGGCGCTGAAGCTGGAGAAGGTGGTCAGCGCGCCCAGAAAGCCGGTCACCAGCATCAGGCGCCACAGCGGGTCCAGCTCGGCCTGGTGCGCCCAGGCCAGCACCAGGCCGACCAGGTAGCCGCCGATCAGGTTGGCCGCCAGCGTGCCCCAGGGCAGCCAGGCGCCGGCGTGGTTCAGCGCCAGGCCGAGCTGCCAGCGCAGCAGCGCGCCGGTGCAGGCGCGCAGGCAGATGGCGAGCACGGCGTGCATGGCGGCGGGTCAGCGCATCGGGGTCAGAACGGCGGGCCGTCGTCGTCGGCCGTGGCGGCCAGGGCCGGCTGGGCAGCG
>JAEXBL010000478.1 GCA_023394015.1 Pseudomonadota bacterium
GTGCTGCGCGAGGCGGCCGCCCGCGGCGAGCCGGTGGGCGCGGTGCTGCACCTGGCCGGCAGCAAGGCGGTCGGCGAATCGGTCGCCGACCCGCTCAAGTACTACGACAACAACGTCGGCGGCTCGGTGGCGCTGCTGCGCGCCATGCGCGCCGCCGGCGTGGCGCGCCTGGTGTTCAGTTCCTCGGCCACGGTTTATGGCGAGCCGCAGTACCTGCCGTTCACCGAGGCCCCTCCGCTGGCGCCCACCAATCCCTACGGCCGCACCAAGCTGATGGTCGAGGAGATGCTGCGCGACGTGTGCAAGGCCGATCCCGGCTTCAGCGCCGTCACGCTGCGCTACTTCAACCCGATCGGCGCGCACCGCAGCGGCCGGATCGGCGAAAGCCCGCGCGACACGCCCAACAACCTGTTCCCCTACATCACCCAGGTGGCGGTGGGGCGCCAGCCCTATCTGCGGGTCTTCGGCGACGACTACGGCACGGCCGACGGCACCGGCGTGCGCGACTATCTGCACGTCATGGACCTGGCGCAGGGCCACGTGCAGGCGCTGGCCTATTCGGCCGGCCATCCCGGTTTCGTGGCGGTCAACCTGGGAACGGGGCAGGGCACCAGCGTGCTGGAGCTGGTGCGCGCCTTCGAGCGCGTCAACGGCTGCCGCATCCCGCTGCAGACGCAGCCGCGGCGGCCCGGCGACATCGAGCGGATGTGGGCCGATCCGGCGCTGGCGGCCTCGCTGCTGGGCTGGCGCAGCACGCACGACGTGGACGCGATGTGCGCCGACGGCTGGCGCTGGCAACAGGGCAATCCGCAGGGCTACGCGGCATAAACCCCTACGCCATGTCGGACGGATTCCGGGAAATGGGCGCGAGCGGTTACAGTTGACGGAATTATTGCGAAGCAACATCGCCCGGCGCCCGCCGCCGGGGCAATACACCGTCAGCGAGGTACCACCATGTTCGATTTCTATCCGCATGCCGGCGCGGCCGGCGCCCGGCCGGAGCAACGGCGATGAGCGGGCCGTCCTCCACCACGCCGGCCCACTGGAACCTGGACAGCATCGTGTCGGGCCTGCGCGAGGCGCGCGTGGCCTGGCGCGGCCCGCGCGGACGCCTGCGCGAGGACGCCGACCTGCGCGAATTCCCGTCCCAGGAAAGCCTGCGCCAGATCGTCAAGGATCTGTGCGGCGCGCTGTTCCCGATGCGCCTGGGCCCGATCGACCTGCGCGAAGAGGTCGAGGACTTCTACGTCGGCCACACCATCGGCGCGGCGCTGGACGCGCTGCTGCACCAGGTCTGTCTGGAGCTGCAGTACGTGGGCCGGCCGGAACAGGCCGCCTCGGCGGACACGCGCCAGCGCGCCATCGAGATCGTGCGCCAGTTCGGCGCAGAGCTGCCGCGCGTGCGCGCCGCGCTGGACCTGGACGTGACCGCCGCCTACCAGGGCGACCCGGCGGCCCACAACGTCGACGAAGTGCTGCTGTGCTATCCCGGCGTGGCGGCCATGATCCACCACCGCCTGGCCAACGTGCTGTACCGCCTGAACGTGCCGATGCTGGCGCGCATGGTGGCCGAGATCGCGCACGCCGACACCGGCATCGACATCCATCCGGGCGCCACCATCGGCAAGAGCTTCTTCATCGACCACGGCACCGGCGTGGTGATCGGCGAAACCGCCATCATCGGCGACCGCGTGCGGCTCTACCAGATGGTCACGCTGGGGGCCAAGCGCTTCCCGCCGGGCGAGAACGGCGAACTGAAGAAAGGCCTGCCGCGCCACCCCCTGATCGAGGACGACGTGGTGATCTACGCCGGCGCCACGATCCTGGGCCGCGTCACGATAGGCAAGGGTTCGACCATCGGCGGCAACGTCTGGCTCACGCGCAGCGTGCCGCCGGGCAGCAACGTCACCCAGGCCAGCCTGGTCAGCGACATGCCGGACTGCGGCCTGGGCGGCTGAACGGATGGACACGCGGACCTCGGACCTGGCTGCGCTGCGCGGCTTCGTCGACCGCCACCCGCGGCTGTTCGTGCTGACCGGGGCGGGCGTGAGCACCGATTCCGGCATTCCCGATTACCGCGACGCCGACGGCGCCTGGAAGCGCACCCCGCCCATGACGCTGCAGACCTTCATGGGCGGCGAGCCGGCGCGGGCGCGCTACTGGGCGCGCAGCATGGTCGGTTGGCGCCGGTTCGGCCAGGTGCAGCCCAATGCCTCGCACCGGGCGCTGGCCCGGCTGGAGGCGCGCGGCAACGTGGGGCTGCTGGTGACGCAGAACGTCGACGGCCTGCACCAGGCCGCCGGCAGCCGCGAAGTGGTGGACCTGCACGGCCGGCTGGACCAGGTGCGCTGCATGGCCTGCGACTGGCGCGGCGACCGCCACGCCTGGCAGCAGGCCTTGCAGCAAGCCAATCCCGACTGGCTGGCGCTGGAGGCCGACGACGCGCCCGACGGCGACGCCGACCTGGACGGCGAGGACTTCGGCCGCTATCGCGTGCCGGCCTGTCCGCGCTGCGGCGGCGTGGTCAAGCCGGACGTGGTGTTCTTCGGCGAAACCGTGCCCGCGGCCCGCGTGGAGCGCGCCAATGACGCGCTCGCTGCGGCCGACGCGGTGCTGGTGGTCGGCTCGTCGCTGATGGTGTATTCGGGCTATCGCTTCGTGGCCGCCGCCGCGCGCAACGGCGTGCCGATAGCGGCGATCAACCTGGGCCGCACCCGCGCCGACGCCATGCTGGCGCTCAAAGTGGAACAGCCCTGCGCGGTGGCGCTGGAGGCCTTGTAAACAGGCCGGCGGCAGGCCGGTTTTTGACCGGTCTAAGCAAGTGCTTGCCGCGCAAGGTTTTTTTGCCGCGGTTACAGACCTTTCCATAGGGTTGTCCACAGGAACTGGGGATAACTCCTAGGGATTACCCGGATTTTTGACCCTGGGCCGGGGCGGTCTTGTCAAGTCTCGGCGGATTCCATCCCGTCCCCCATAAGCGCCCGGCGGGCCGCCTGCCAGCTGCCGGCGTCGGGCGCGTAAAGCAGCCCGCCGGTGCGGTGCGTGGGCTTGTAGGGCGAGCCGTCGAAGTGCGCCGAATAGCCGCCGGCTTCGCGGTGCAGCAGCCAGCCGGCCGCGTGGTCCCAGGCGGTCAGCTGGTTGTAGAGCGCGACGTGGCAGTGGCCGGCGGCCAGCGTGCGGTATTCGTGCGCGGCGCAGCGCTGCGACGCGGTGCTGGCCAGGCGCGAGAGATTGCCGTTGACGGTGGAGCGCAGCGGCTCGGGCAGGTTGCCGGTGGCGATCAGGCCGTCCATGTCCTCGGGCGGGGCGGGGCTGGCCACGGCGAGCGCGGCCTGGCGGCGGTTTTCGTATTCGATCCAGGCGCCTTCGCCGCGCACGGCGAGCGCGCCGTCGCGGTTCAGCGGATCGTAGATCACGCCGGCGATCACGTCGCCGCGATGGCAGGCCGCGATCATCATGCCGAAGCGCGGCAGGCCGGCGACGTAGTTGCGCGTGCCGTCGATGGGGTCGATCAGGAAAGCCAGGTCGGCGTCGACCAGCATGTTCAAAAGCGCAGGATTGCGCGCCGAGGCTTCTTCCCCGATCAGCAC
>JAEXBL010000005.1 GCA_023394015.1 Pseudomonadota bacterium
TGCCTGGTCAAGGACGAATCGCTCTACGACCGCTTCGACCAGGCTTTCGGCGCCTACTTCAAGGGCGTCACCGAGATTCCCGGCCTGGAAGCCGAGCTGCCCGAGGAATGGCTGCGCGCGATGGCGAAGAAGCACCTGACGCCCGAAGAACGCGCCCGGCTCGAAAAGCTCGGCTGGGACAAGCTGATGGACGAGTTCCGCAAGCGCCTGGCCGAGCAGAAGGGCCGCCACCAGGGCGGCAGCAAGTGGATCGGCACCGGCGGCACCAGCCCCTTCGGCCACGGCGGCTACAACCCGCGCGGCATCCGCATCGGCGGCAAGGGCGGCAACAAGAGCGCCGTGAAGGTGTGGGACCAGCGCGCCTACCGCGACTACGACGACAGCCAGGAGCTGGGCACGCGCAACATCAAGGTGGCGCTGCGGCGCCTGCGCAAGTTCGCGCGCGAGGGCCACGAGCTGGAGCTGGATCTGCCCGACACCATCCGCAGCACCGCTGCCAACGCCGGCTGGCTGGACATCAAGATGGTGCCCGAGCGCCACAACAACGTGAAGGTGCTGCTGCTGATGGACGTGGGCGGCACCATGGACGAGCACATCCAGCGCGTGGAAGAGCTGTTCTCGGCCGTCAAGGCCGAGTTCAAGCACCTGGAGTTCTATTACTTCCACAACTGCGTCTACGACTTCATGTGGAAGAACAACCGCCGCCGCTTTGCCGAGAAGTTCCCGACCTGGGACATCATCCGCAAGTACAACAAGGACTACAAGCTGATCTTCGTCGGCGACGCCACCATGAGCCCCTACGAGATCCTGCAGCCCGGCGGCAGCGTGGAATACAACAACGAGGAGGCCGGCGCCGAGTGGCTGCAGCGCCTCACCCACGCCTTTCCCAAGTTCGCCTGGATCAACCCCGAGCCGCAAGGCGTGTGGCAATACCGTCAGAGCATCGCCATCATCCAGCAGCTGATGAGCCAGCGCATGTTCCCGCTCACCCTCAAGGGGCTGGAGGATGCGATGCGGATGCTTTCCAAATAAGTGTCAAGCAAGCGCCGTTGATGCCTCAGCCGCGCCGCCGCGCCGCCATCTCCTGGCCGATCGTCTGCAGTGCGGCCGCGTCGAACAGCCCCCGGGCGGCGGGGTAGGCCAGCGCCTCTTCCAGCGGAATGTGGCGCTCGTAAACGTTCACGAAGTCCTGCACCAGGTCGCGCACCGGCTCGCCGATGCGCGGCGGGGCCGGTTCGTCGCGCCAGGCCAGCAGCACCGTGCGCAGGCGTTGCCACAGGGCGTGCATCTGCACGTGCTCGGCCTGCAGCTGCACCACGGCGGCGCGCACCAGCTCGTCCGGGTGCAGCAGCAGCAGCGGAAACAGGTGGCGCTCCTCGTCCTCGTGGTGGTGCGGGCCGGCGATGTCGAAATAGCGCAGCACGTCGCCAGCGGCGCTGCGCGAATCGGCGTCGTGGCCATGGGCGTCCACGTGATCGACGATGCGCTGCAACAGGCCCAGGCTGCGCTGCACCCGCTCGTGGCAGGCTTCCAGCATCTCGAAGGGCTGCTCGAAGCCGACGCTGGGCGAGCCAAAGCCGGGCAGGCTGGCGGAAGAAGAGGCCATGCGAGCCATTGTCCGGCGCGCGGGCCGCGCCTTCCTGCACACAGATCAAGAATCCGGCCCAAAACGCGGCGCGCCGGCAGCCGTGTCCAGAGGTAAAACGCGGCCCTGTCCGACAAGGGCGGCGACTAAACTCGATCGGGTGATCCGCCCGCGCCCAGCCCCTTCTGCCGCCGTCCCGCCCCGCCGCCCGCGCCTGCGCCTGCGCCTGCCCTGCGCGGCGGCAGCGGTACTGGCGGCCATGCTGGTGCTGCCCGGCTGCGCCTGGCTGGGCCCGGACAAGAACGCCGACAGCGCCGCCCCGCCCGCCAGCACCGCGCCGCGCAGCGACCCCACGGCCGCTGGCCAGGTGGGCGCGCGCGCCGGCGATGCGCCGGCCAGCGCCGCCTTCGACATTCGCGTGGAATGCGAGGACGAAGACCTGCGCGACCTGGTGGCGCGCCACAACGAACTGCAGCGCTACCGCGCCATCGCCGACCTGGACGCGGCCGAGTTCGCCCGCCTGATGGCGGTGACCGAGCGCGACGTGCGCAACCTGCTGGGCACCGAGGGCTATTTCAACCCCGACGTGCGCGTGCGGCGCGACGACCCGGCCGGCGGCCGGCCCACGGTGGTGATCGCCATCGCGCCCGGCAAGGCGGCCACCATCGAGCAGGTGGACATCGGCTTCGAGGGCGACATCGCCACCAGCACCGACCCCGGTGCCGAGGCCCAGCGCAGCGCCATCGTCGACAACTGGGGCCTGGATGGCGGCCAGCGCTTCACGCAGGAGCGCTGGGCCAGCGCCAAGACCGGCGCCCTGCGCCGCCTGGTGGAGCAGCGCTACCCGCAGGGCCGCATCGGCTACAGCGTGGCCGATGTGCACGCCGCCGAGGGCGAGGTCAAGCTGGGCCTGCGGCTGGATTCGGGGCCGCTGTTCCACCTCGGCCCGGCCACCGTCCAGGGCGCCAGCCGCTACCCGCCCGAGCTGGCCGAGCGCCTGTCGTGGCTGAAGCCCGGCGACGTGTACGACCAGAAGAAGCTGGTCGACGCCCAGCACCGCCTGGCCGGCAGCGGCTACTACGACTCGGCCTACATCAGCATCGACCCCGAGGGCGACCCGGCGGCCACGCCGGTGACCTACACCGTCACCGAGGCCAAGCGCCACAAGGTGCAGCTGGGCGTGGGCTACAGCACCGACGGCGGCCCGCGCCTGACCCTGGAGCACCGCGACAACACCGCCCTGGGCACCAGTTGGCGCGCCGACACCAAGCTGCACTTCGACCAGAAGGCACCGCTGCTGCAGACCGAGTGGACCTCGCTGCCGCGCGCCAGCGGCTGGCGCTGGGCGGCGCTGGCGCGCTACATGCGGCAGGACGACGGCGCGCTGACCACCACCTCGAAGACGCTGCGCCTGGGCACCCTGCGCTCGGAGGAGAAGTACGACCGCAATTTCTATCTGCAGTACGACCACGCCAGCGTCACCGGCTCGGGCACGCGCGCCGTGCCCGATGCGCTGCTGGGCGACGGCGCCGCCGTGAGCGCCAACTACGCCTGGACCGGCCGCTACTTCGACAGCCTGCCCCTGCCCTCGCGCGGCTACGGCCTGGCGGCCGACGTGGGCGTGGGCATGACCACCGTGGGCGAGCGCAAGCCCTTCGTGCGCCTGGCCGGCCGCGCGCTGGGCATCGTGCCCATCGGCCGGCGTGACGACGAACCGACCGGCCAGCGTGGTAGCCGGCTGGCGCTGCGTGCCGAGCTGGGGGCCATCCTGGCCGACAAGCAGGCGCGGCTGCCGGCCACCTACATGTTCCGCACCGGCGGCGACACCACCGTGCGCGGCTACCGCTACCGGCGCATCGGCATCGACTTCGGTGACGACCTGATCGGCCCCGGCCGCTACATGGCCGTGGGCAGCATCGAGTGGCAGCGGCCGATCATGCAGGAGCGCTTTCCCGGCCTGCTGGAGCACACGCTGTTCATCGACGTGGGCGGCGTCGCCAACGAGGTGAACCAGCTGCGCGCGCACTGGGGCGTGGGCACCGGCGTGCGCCTGATCACCCCCGTGGGGCCGATGCAGCTGGACATCGCCTACGGCCTCAAGTCCAAGGACATCCGGCTGCACATGAACGTGGGCTTTGTCTTCTGATGACCGGACCAGCACCGCGCGAGGCGGACCAGGCCACGGCCGAAAACATGGCTCCCAGCGCCCATCCCGCAGGCGCCGGAGGCTCGTTGGACTCTAAGTCACCGAAAGCGCCGCGCCCGCGCCGCCGCGGCTGGCGCATCGCCGGCTGGGTGCTGGCCGGCCTGCTGGCGGTGCTGCTGCTGGCGCTGGGCGGCGGCTGGGTGTGGATGGGCACCGAGGGCTCGCTGGCCACCGCGCTGCGCTGGGCGGGGGCCGAGCGCCCGCTGGTTACCGACGAAGTCACCGGCACCCTGCGCGGCGGCGGCAAGCTGCGGCGCCTGGTGTGGGACGAAGGCGGCCTGCGCGTGGAGGTGCACGACGCCGAACTGCTGTGGACGCCCGCCGCGCTGCTGGCACGCACGCTGCAGATCGACACCTTGAGCGCCAGCCGCATCCTGATCGACGACCAGCGCCCCAAGGCCGAGGCCGCGGGCGGCCCGCCCGGCTCGCTGGCGCTGCCGCTGAACATCCGCGTGAAGTCGCTGCAAGCCGGCGAGCTGCGCTGGGCCGGCCCGCCGCCCTACACGCTGCAGGACGTGGCCGGCCGCTTCGCCTACGACGGCCGCCGCCACCGGCTGGACCTGAGCAGCGCGCGCATCGAAGGCGGCAGCTACCAGGCGCGCGCCATCGTCACCGCGCACGCGCCCGTCAGCGTGGACCTGGCCCTGGCCGGCGCGCTCACGGCCCCCGTGCCCGGCGCGCAGGCGCCCGTGCCGCTGACGCTGCAGGCGCGCCTGCA
>JAEXBL010000060.1 GCA_023394015.1 Pseudomonadota bacterium
CCGCACATCGCCGCGCGACTGGCCGGCCGCGCCATCGCGCTGCCGGCGCTGCTGGCCGGCGCCCAGGCGCTGGCGGCGCGCGCCGACTGGCTGGTGGTGGAGGGCGTGGGCGGCTTTTGTGTGCCGCTGGACGAGCTGCACAGCAGCGCCGACCTGGCGCAGCGCCTGGCGCTGCCGGTGGTGCTGGTGGGGGGTCTGCGGCGGGGCTGCATCAGCCACGCGCTGCTCACGGCCGAGGCCGTGGCCGCGCGCGGCCTGCGGCTGGCCGGCTGGGTGGGCACGGGCATCGACCCCGCCATGGGCCACGCCGAGGACAACGTCGCCACGCTGGCGCACGAGCTGCGGCGCGGCTGGGGCGCGCCTTGCCTTGGCATCGTGCCGCACCTGGCCACCACGCCGCTGCCGCCCTTCGACCCTTACCTGGACGCGGCCGCCGTGCGCGCCGCGCTCACCGGAGGCGCGGCATGAGCGCATCGCTTGGCTTTTCTGGCCGCAGCCGCGGGGCTGCGCCTCCCGCTTTTGCTTCGTTCCCGATTTCCTGCATTGAAAAGGAGACCATCGCATGTTCACCAAGATCCTGATCGCCAACCGCGGCGAAATCGCCTGCCGCGTGGCGGCCACCGCGCGCCGCCTGGGCGTGAAGACCGTGGCCGTGTATTCCGACGCCGACGCCCACGCCAAGCACGTGATGGCCTGCGACGAGGCCGTGCACGTGGGCGGCAGCGCGCCCAAGGACAGCTACCTGCAATGGCAGCGCATCATCGACGCCGCCAAGGCCACCGGCGCGCAGGCCGTGCACCCCGGCTACGGCTTTCTGGCCGAGAACGAGGACTTCGCCCAGGCCTGCGTCGACGCCGGTCTGGTGTTCATCGGCCCGCCGGCCAGCGCCATCAACGCCATGGGCCTGAAGGCCGAGTCCAAGCGCCTGATGGAAGCCGCCGGCGTGCCGCTGGTGCCCGGCTACCACGGCGCCGACCAGGACCCCGAGCTGCTGAAGAAGGAGGCCGACCGCATCGGCTACCCGGTGCTGATCAAGGCCAGCGCCGGCGGCGGCGGCAAGGGCATGCGCGCAGTGGAGAAGGCCGAGGACTTCGCCGCCGCGCTGGAAAGCTGCAAGCGCGAGGCCATCAACAGCTTCGGTGACGACGCCGTGCTGGTCGAGAAATACGTGCAGCGCCCGCGCCACATCGAGATCCAGGTGTTCGGCGACACGCAGGGCAACTACGTCTACCTGTTCGAGCGCGACTGCTCGGTGCAGCGCCGCCACCAGAAGGTGCTGGAGGAAGCCCCCGCGCCCGGCATGACCGAAAGCCTGCGCGAGCAGATGGGCCAGGCCGCGGTGGCCGCCGCGCGCGCGGTCAACTACGTGGGCGCCGGCACGGTGGAGTTCATCGTCGAGCAGCCGGGCGGCTACGACAAGCCCGAGGACATGAAGTTCTACTTCATGGAGATGAACACCCGCCTGCAGGTGGAGCACCCGGTCACCGAGGCCATTACCGGCCAGGACCTGGTGGAGTGGCAGTTGCTGGTGGCCAGCGGCGAGCCGCTGCCGCTGCAGCAGGACGATCTGGTGATCGACGGCCACGCCTTCGAGGCCCGCATCTGCGCCGAGAACCCCGACAACAACTTCCTGCCCGCCACCGGCACCCTGCACATCTACCGCAAGCCGGCGGCGGCCAGCTTCGAGTTCGACGAGGTGCGCATCGACGACGGCGTGCGCGAGGGCGATGCCATCAGCCCCTTCTACGACCCGATGATCGCCAAGCTCATCGTCTGGGGCGCCACGCGCGAGGAGGCGCTCGGCAAGCTCGACGCCGCGCTGGCCGAGGTGGCCATCGTTGGCGTGCACACCAACGTGCAGTTCCTGCGCCGCGTGCTGGCCACCGACTCGTTCAACCAGGCGCGGCTGGACACGGCGCTGATCGAGCGCGAATCCGAGCGCCTGTTCAACCAGGACCCGATCGGTGTCGACATGGCCGTGGCCGCCGCCGTGGCGCAGACGGTGCTGGCCGAGCGCGAGGCCGAGAGCCACGACCCCTTCAGCCGCAGCGACGGCTTTCGCTCGCACGGCGTGGCCTCGCGCCGCATCGACCTGGAATACGCCGGCGAGCCGGTGGTGGCCAAGCTGCGCTACCTGGACGACGGCATGCAGCTCAAGGTGGACGACGGCGAGCGCGCGCCGATCGACTTCACGCGCCAGCCCGACGGCCGCATCGACCTGCGCTACGGCGGCCGTCGCCAGGTGGTGCGCGTGTTCCGCCGCGGCGAGGTGAACCACATCTTCGGCACCGATGGCGCCACGGCCATCGTCGAGCTGGACGTGCTGGCCCACGCCATCGAAGGCGGCGAGGGCGGGCGCCTGACGGCGCCGATGCCGGGCAAGGTGGTGTCGATCGCCGTCAAGGCCGGCGACAAGGTCAGCAAGGGCCAGCCGCTGGCGGTGATGGAGGCCATGAAGATGGAGCACACCATCGCCGCGCCCACCGACGGCGTGGTGACCGAGGTGCTGTACGCGCCCGGCGACCAGGTGATGGACGGCGCCGAGCTGCTGCGGCTGGACATCGGGGCCTGATCAGGCGCGTGGCGTGGGCTTGGGTGCCTTGTTGTGGATGGC
>JAEXBL010000090.1 GCA_023394015.1 Pseudomonadota bacterium
TGAGCCACGTCCACCTCGCGGGCGTGGCGGACGATGCGCTTGGGCAGGTCGCCGCCGATCCAGTAGGCCAGCTCGGCCGGATGCGACACCTCCCAGGCGACGAAGTCCGCCATCTTGCCGGGCTGGAGCGCGCCATGCGTGTCCTGCAGGCCCAGCGCCCTGGCGGCGTGCACGGTGGCGCCGGCCAGCGCCTCCTCGGGCGTCAGGCGGAACAGGGTGCAGGCCATGCTCAGCATCAGCCGCAGCGACAGCGCGGGCGAGGTGCCGGGGTTCAGGTCGCTGGAGATCGCGATGGGCACGCCGTGGCGGCGCAGCAGATCGACCGGCGGCGCCTGCGTTTCGCGCAGCGCATAGAACGCGCCGGGCAGCAGCACAGCCACGGTGCCGGCCTGCGCCATCGCCAGCACGTCGCTCTCGGTCAGGTATTCCAGATGGTCGGCCGACAACGCGCCATAGCGCGCCGCCAGCGCGGCGCCATGCAGCGACGACAGCTGCTCGGCATGCAGCTTGACCGGCAGGCCAAGGCCGCGCGCGGCCTGGAACACCCGTTCGACCTGCGCCGGCGAAAAAGCCAGGTGCTCGCAGAACGCGTCCACCGCGTCGGCCAGCCCTTCGGCCGCCAGCGCCGGCAGCATGCGGCGCGACACCTCGTCGATGTAATCGTCGGCGCGCCCGGCGTATTCGGGCGGCAGCGCGTGCGCGGCCAGCAGCGTGGCGCGCACGGTGAGCGGCAGGGCCTGCCCCAGGCGCCGCGCGACCCTGAGCATCTTGCGCTCGTTGGGCAGGGCCAGCCCGTATCCCGATTTGATTTCCAGCGGGGTCACGCCGTCGCGCAGCAGCTGCAGCGCGCGCCGGCGCGCGCCGGCATACAGTTCGTCCTCGCTGGCCGCCCGCGTGGCGCGCACGGTGCTGGCGATGCCGCCGCCCTGCGCGGCGATGCTGGCGTAGTCCACGCCCTGCAGGCGCTGCTCGAATTCGCGGCTGCGGTCGCCGCCGAACACCAGATGCGTATGGCAGTCGATCAGCCCGGGCGTGACCCAGGCGCCGCGCAGATCGTGGACCGCGGCGCCTTCGGCCGGCGGCAGCGCGGCCACGGAGCCGATCCATTCGATGCGTTCGCCGCGGGTCACGATGGCGGCGCGCTCGATCGCGCAATAGCTGCCGTCCGCCATCGTCGCCGCGTGGCAGTTGCGCCAGACCTGTCTCATCGCGTCCTCCTCTTTCATGCCTGCGCGCGTACGCTGGGCAGCAGCCCCGCCGGCATCAGCGCCGTCAGGCCGCGCGCCGCGATGAGTTCGCTGGCCGCGGCGATGTCGGGCGCGAAAAAGCGGTCGCGCTCGTAGTGGGCGACGCGCCCGCGCAGCAAGGCGCGGGCCTGCTCCAGCCGTGGCGACGTCTTCAGGCCCGCGCGGAAATCCAGGCCCTGGCAGGCGCCCAGCCATTCGATCGCCAGGATGTCGCGCACGTTTTCGGCCATGGGCCACAGGCGCTTGCCGGCGTTGGGCGCCATCGAGACATGGTCCTCCTGGTTGGCGGAGGTGGGCAGGCTGTCGACGCTGGCCGGATGCGCCAATGCCTTGTTGTCGCTGGCCAGCGCGGCCGCCGTCACCTGGGCGATCATGAAGCCCGAATTGACGCCGCCATTGCTCACCAGAAAAGGCGGCAGCTGCGACATGTGCATGTCCATCATCAGCGAAATGCGGCGCTCCGACAGCGCGCCGATCTCGGCCAGCGCCAGCGCCAGGTTGTCGGCCGCCAGCGCCACCGGCTCGGCGTGAAAATTGCCGCCCGATATCACCTCGTCGTCTTGCGCGAACACCAGCGGGTTGTCCGACACCGCGTTGGCTTCGATCTCCAGCACCTGCGCCACCTGCCGTATCTGCGTCAGGCAGGCGCCCATGACCTGCGGCTGGCAGCGCAGCGAATAAGGGTCCTGCACCTAGCCGCAATTGGCGTGCGAATGGCCGACCTCGCTGTCCTCGGTCAGCAGCTCGCGGTAGACGGCGGCCACGTCGATCTGGCCGGGCTGGCCGCGCGCGTCGTGGATGCGGGCGTCGAACGGCGCGCGCGAGCCCAGCATGGCCTCCACGCTGAGGCTGCCGCAGACCAGCGCCGCGGCCAGCAGGTCTTCGGCCTCGAACAGGCCGCGCAAGGCGTACGCCGTCGACACCTGCGTGCCGTTGAGCCGCGCCAGCCCCTCCTTGGCCGCCAGCGTCAGGGGCTCCAGCCCGGCGCGGGCCAGGGCCTGGCGCGCCGGCCGCCACGCGCCGTCGCAACGCGCCTTGCTCTCGCCCAGCAGCAGCAGCGACATATGCGCCAGCGGCGCCAGGTCGCCCGAGGCGCCCACCGAGCCCTTGAGCGGAATATGCGGATAGACGCCGGCGTTGATCAGCGCGATCAGATGGTCGATCACCTTGCGCCGGATGCCGGAATAGCCCCGCGCCAGGCTGTTGATCTTCAGCACCATGATGAGCCGCACCATGGCGTCGTCCAGCACCTCGCCCACGCCGGCCGCATGCGACAGCACCAGCGAACTCTGCAGGGCTTCGAGGTCCTCGCGCGC
>JAEXBL010000098.1 GCA_023394015.1 Pseudomonadota bacterium
GGCCTGGGGCAACCTGTGCGGCGCGCGCGTGGCGGCGCAGCGCGGGGTGCTGCAGGCGCTGCCGCACGCCACCTGGCTGCGGCAGGCCCTGGCGCAGTCGGCGATGGGAGGGCCGGCCGATCAGGCCGCCAGCTGCATGCGGTAGACGTAGGCGTCGCCGCGGAAGGTGCCTTCGACGTACTCGACCAGCTGGCCCTGGGTGTCGCGCGTGCTGCGCTTGAACAGCAGGCAGGGCTGCGGCTGCTCAAAGCCGAAGGCGGTGGATTCGGCCGGGGAGCTGAGCACCGCCTCCACCGTCTGCTCGGCGCCGCCCAGGCTGACGCCGCACAGGCGCTTGAGCCGCTCGTAGGCCGAGCCGCCGCCGTCCCAGTCGGCCATGCCGGGGGCCAGCGTGAGGTCGTACCAGGCCAGCTCGCGCGTCATGGGCACGCCGTCGGCCTCGCGGATGCGCTCGATGTGCAGGAACTGCGCATGGGACGGGCGCCGGAAGATCGAGGCCATGCGGCGGTCGTGCACCACCTCGCACACCAGCAGCGTGGTGGAGGCGAACTTGCCCAGCTCGCGCATTTCCTCGGTGAAGCCCTTCAGGCGCCCCAGCGTGGGGTGCACGCGCTCGGGCGCACTGCGCACCACGCTGCCGGCGCGGCCGCGCCCGCCCAGGCGCTTGTCGTGGCGCAACTGGTCGTAGCTGCGCTTGACGGTGGAGCGGCTGACGCCCAGGGTCTCGGCCAGCTCGCGCTCGGGCGGCAGGCTGGCGCCTTCCTGCACGGCGCCGGAGGTCAGCAGGTCGTCAAGCTGGGTATAGAGCTGGCGCCACATGGGCTCGGGCGCCCGGCTGTCGATCTGCAGCGACGAAAAACGGTCAGACATGGATGCCAACACCTCGTGATACTTCCAACGGATGGGGATGAACAAGACGCCGCGGCACTCCCACGGGTATTCATCCAGACATCCTGCCGATTATGAGATAAGCAGCCGGTGTCGTGTCAAACCCGGGCCGGCCCGGCATGACACAGTGCGCACTTGGGCCAGAAATCTGGCGCCGGCCCTATTGCCGCGCAGTGCGCACGTTGGCCGGCGGCTGGCCCGGGTGGCTGGTGCGCCAGGGGTTGATGTCCAGCCCGCCGCGGCGCGTGTAGCGCGCGTACACGCTCAGCTTGGCGGGGCGGCAGCGCTGCCACAGATCGGTGAACATGCGCTCCACGCAGTGCTCGTGAAAGTCGTTGTGCTGGCGAAAGCTGACGATGTAGCGCAGCAGCCCGGCCTGGTCGATCTGCGGGCCGGCGTAGCGGATCTGCACGCTGCCCCAGTCGGGCTGGCCGGTGACGGGGCAGTTGCTCTTCAGCAGGCGGCTGCTCAGCACCTCTTCCACCGGCTGCTCGTCGAAGGCGGCGCTCAGCAGCTCGGGCGCCGGTGCGGCATGGGGGTCGCAGTCGATGTCAAGCCGGTCCAGGCTCAGCCCCTGCAGCTCGTGCAGCGGCTCGCGGTCGAAGTCGTCCGGCGCACTCAGGCGCACGCCGACCGCGGCCTGCACCGGCTGGCCGTGCCAGAGGGCGGCGCTCACGTCGGCCTGGATGCGCCGGCGCACCTCGTCGGCGCTGGCCACGCGGGTGCCGCTGAAGCTGTTCAGGTACAGCTTGAACGACTTGCTCTCGACGATGTGCGTGCTCTCGCACGGCACCATGATGTGGGCGATGGCCACCTGCGGCTTGCCGCGCGCGTTGAGCCAGGACAGCTCGAACGCCGTCCACAGGTCGGCGCCGAAAAAGCCGGGCTGGCCGCTGATGCCCAGCTGCGCCCTTTGCGGCGCGCGGGCGATGGGGTAGAGCAGCGTCGGGTCGTACTGGTCGGCGTAGGTGGTGGCCTGGCCGAGCGGGGACTGGGCGGCGGCGGCGCTCATGCGCGCTCCTTGTCGTGGGATTGCAGAAAGGGCAGCAGCTCGGCCAGCACGCGGCGCACCAGCTCGGGGTGCGCCACCGGGGCCAGGTCGTGCCCCAGGTCGGGGATGATGGTCAGCCGCGCGCCGGGGATACGGCGCGCCGTGTCCTCGCCGCACACCGGCGGCACCCAGGGGTCGTCGGCGCCGTGCATGACCAGGGTCGGGCAGCGGATCTGCCCCAGCAGCGCGGCGCGCTCGCCGTCGGCCAGGATGGCGGCCAGCTGCCGGTAGGTGGCGGCGTTGTCGGGCGGGTGACGCGCGGCGGTGCGGCGGAACATGGCCCGCAGCGCCTCGTCGCTGGGCGGAAAGCGCGGGCTGGCGATGGCCTGCAGAAAGCGCAGGTAGTAGCGCGCCAGCGCCTCGCCGTCGCGCGCCCGGCCCTTGGCGGCCGCCACGCGCAGCACGGCGGGCTTGGGCTTCATCAACCCGCGCGCGCCGCTGCTGCCCATGATGGAAGTCAGGCTGCTCACCCGCTCGGGCGCCAGCAGGGCCAGGCGCTGCGCCACCATGGCGCCCATGCTCACGCCCACGACGTGGGCGCTCGCCAGGCCCAGCGCATCGAGCACGCCCAGCGCGTCGCAGGCCATGTCGCCCAGCGTGTAGGGCACGCGCGGCCGGCGGCCCAGCCAGGCCTGCGCGGCGATCCAGGGAATGCGCGGCGTGCCGTGCGTGTGCAGGTGGGTGGACAGGCCGGCGTCGCGGTTGTCCATGCGCAGCACGCGGTAGCCGGCATCCGCCAGGCCCTGCACCAGCTCCGGCGGCCAGTGGATGAGCTGCCCGCCCAGGCCCATCAGCAGCAGCACGGCGGGGCCGTGACCGCCGCTGTCCTCGACCTCGATGTGCAGGCCGTTGGCTTCAATCTTCATGGCCGCCCACGCCCGTCCACCCAGCGCCAGCGCCCGATTCAGTGCAGATCAACGGAACTCGCCCTCGCGCAGCCACTTGGTGGCGATCCACTTCTCGCCGGCGATCACCGGCGCGCCGCCGTGCAAGGTCTTGGTGCTGGGGTGCGGCCGCTCGTAGCTGAAGAACACCGCGTTGCCACGCTTGGGCGCCACCTCGAAGAACACGCTGGGAAAGGTGGTGCCGCCGCCCTTCTCGGGCTCGCTCAAATACATCACCACCGTGCCCACGCGCTGGCCGCCGCGCTTGAGGATGGTGGGCGTGCCCGGCTCGGCCGGGTCGAAGTAGTCGTAGTGCGGCTTGTATTCGGTGCCCGGCACGTACTGCAGCACCTGGATGCCCTCGCCGTTTTCCACCGGCCAGTTCACCAGCTTGGCGATGCGCGCCTCGATGGTCTTGACCAGTTCGTTCTCGCCGCGCTGGAAGAACATGCCCTGGCTGGTGCGGTCGTCGTTGACCTCCTCGCCGCCGGTCTTGGTGGCCACGGTGAGCGAGCGGCTCATGCGCGGCCGGGCCAGCTCGATCAGCGCGTCGCACTCTTCATCCGACAGCAGGCCGCCGAACACCACCACCCGCGGCAGCGCCATCACGCCCAGCACGGCCACCTGGCGGTCGCCGCCGTCCAGGTACAGCGGCGAATCGTCCACCGCCGGCTCGGGCACCTTCACCGCGGGCGGCAGGCCCTCGGCCGCGGCGCGCTCGTTCAGGTGGCCGCGCAGGGTGGACT
>JAEXBL010000111.1 GCA_023394015.1 Pseudomonadota bacterium
GTCCTGCACCGAACCGATGCCGGCCGGGATCTGGTTGCCCAGCATGTCGGCCATCATCGGCGCGCTGCCCTTGTAGGGCACGGCCACCAGATCCAGCCCGTAGCGTTTGGCCAGCAACTGCACCAGAAACTCGGGCGTGGAGGCCGGCGCCGGAATGCCGACCGCGCTTTGGCCGCCCTGCGCCTTCACCCATTCCACGTACTCCGGCACCGTTTTGGCCGGCGTGCCGGGCGACACCGCGAAGCCGTTGACGAAGGTGGCAAAGCCGCCCAGCGGGGTGAAGTCATGCTGCGGCGCGTAGCCGGGCTTCTTGACCACCTGCGGCAGGATGGAGATGCTGTGGTCGTGCGACAGGAACACCGTGGTGCCGTCGGGCCGCGCGGCCTTGAGCTGCTGCGCGGCGATCTGGCCGCCGGCGCCGGGGCGGTTCTCCACCAGCACGCTGCGGCCCAGCGCGGGCTGCAGCTTCTCGGCCAGCAGGCGCGCGATCACGTCCGAGCCGCCGCCGGCCGGAAAGCCGACCAGGATGTGGATGGGCGCGTCGTCCGCAGCCCAGGCCGCGGGCGTGGCGGCCAGCGCGGCGGCGCCGAGCAAGGTGGTGGTGAAACGGCGGCGGCTGGTCATGCGGGCTCTCCCAAACGGCATGGAAACCACGAATTCTAGGGAGCGCGCGTCGTCACAGCGGCAGCGCATGCATCCGAAGCAGGCCAGGGGGAGAGGCGCAGGCCTTGCGCAGGCACACCCATGGGATCGGGTGCGTCCCCCTCCCGAAGGAGAGGGGGAAGGCGCCGCAGGCGACACAGGGGGTGCTTGGCCTAACGCCCCCTCAAGGTATCCGGCGGCAAGCGGTCGATTTCCTTGAGCAGCTCGGCCAGCGCGCGGCCGGCGGCGTCGACCAGGGCCAGGCCATCGTCCACCTTGGCGGCAGCGGCGTTGCCGGCGGCGCCTTCGGGGTTCAGGTCCTGCGCGGCCCAGGCCAGCTTGGCGCTGCGGCCATTGCCCAGGATGCGGTGCGCCGCCGCGCGCGCCTGCGAGGTCGAGGCAAAGTCCTGCGCCTTGGACTGGCGCACCAGCCGGGGTTTCAGCGCCAGCATCATCGCCGTTTCCATCTGCCCGCCGTGCACGCCAAAGCGCTGCTCCTCGGGCGGGAAGCGGGCCATCACGTCCTCGCCGTCGGCGCCGGTGAGCGGCAGGTTGAACCAGCTGACGCTGTAGACCAGCATGCCCAGGCGCTGGCGCAGCTCGCGCGCCACCGCGTCCATCAGCCCCACGTTGCCGCCGTGGGTGTTGAACAGCACCAGCTTGTTCACGCCGCTGGCCGACACGCTTTCGGCGATGTCGGCCCACAGCCGCATCACGGTGTCGGCGCGCAGGCTCAGCGTGCCGGCAAAGGCGGCGTGCTCGGGGCTGTGGCCGATGCGCTGCACCGGCAGAAACAGCACCGGCAGGTCGGCCGGCAGGTGCGGCGTGGCGGCCTGCACCATGCTGTGGGCCAGGTTGGCGTCAACCGACAGCGGCAGGTGCGGGCCGTGTTGCTCGGTGGCGCCCAGCGGCAGCACGGCGATGGCGCGCGCCAGATCGAGCGTGGCGAAGTCCGTGGTGACCAGGTCGGACCACTGGCGGGTGCGGGGTGGCAGGGGCGGGCGGGTGTTCATGGCGCGCAATCTTAGAACCTTGCCGGCCCGTCCCCTGTCGCCGCTACGATGCGGTCCATGACCGAGGAACTGTTTCGCCACGACGCCACGCTGACCGAATGCCCCGCCAACGTGCTGGCCGTGACCGCGCAGGGCGTGCTGCTGGACCGCACCGTGTTCTACCCGCTGGGCGGCGGCCAGGCGGGCGACACCGGCTGGCTGCTGCTGGCCGATGGCGGCCAGATCGCCATCGCCGACACGCGCAAGGAGCTCGACGAAAGCGGTGCCGCCACGGGCCACATCTGCCACGTGCCGGCACCCGATCAGCACGAGCCGCTGTCCGGGCTGCGGCCCGGCGACGCCGTGACGGCGCGCATCGATGCGCCGCGCCGCCAGCGGCTGATGCGCTTTCACACCGCCTCGCACCTGCTGTGCCACCTGGTCGGCCGGCCGGTGAATGGCTGCTCGATCACGCCGGAGCATGCGCGCATCGACTTCCACATGACCGAGCCGCTGGACAAGCAGGCGCTGACCGACGGCCTGGCCCGGCTGGTGGCCGCGGCGCTGCCGGTCACGGTGGGCAGCGTGACCGAGGCCGAACTCGACGCCAACCCGCAACTGGTGAAGAGCATGAGCGTGCAGCCGCCGCGCGGCAGCGGCGTGGTGCGCACCATCCGCGTGGGCGGCACCCGTGACCATGCGCTGATCGACCTGCAGCCCTGCGGTGGCACGCACGTGGCCAGCACGGCCGACATCGGCCACGTGGTGGTGAGCAAGATCGAGAAGAAAAGCGCCCAGAGCCGGCGCGTGGTGCTGGGCTGGGGCGCGCAGGCGTTCTGAGGTCCATCGGCCTCCAGCGACCGCCTCGCAATCGAGGGCAGCTATCGATTCATGGGTTCGAGGGTGCCAGTGCGCGCCCGGCAAGCCAGCGCGCCAGCAGCGCC
This sequence comes from Pseudomonadota bacterium, assembly GCA_023394015.1. Lineage (GTDB taxonomy): Bacteria > Pseudomonadota > Gammaproteobacteria > Burkholderiales > Burkholderiaceae_C > Ottowia. Next base: position 2,579 of record JAEXBL010000111.1, read on the forward strand.
AGCAGCAGCGCCGCCAGCAGCACGTAGGCGGCCAGCACCCAGCCGAAGCTGGTCAGAAAGGCGGCCTGCGGGCCGATCTCCAGCGCCATCGCCACCGTCAGCGGCGCGGCGCCGTCCAGCGGCAGGCGCAGCAGCACGGCGCTGCCGCGCCAGTGGCCGCCCTGGTGGTGCCAGGTTTCCAGCGGCGCCGGTTGCGCGGCGGCGGGCGGGCGGGCCAGCAACTCGGCGGGCCAGCCGGCGTCGGCGCCCTGCTCGTACAGCGGCTGGCCGTAGGCGCCCTGCACGCGCACGGCCAGCTCGCGCTCGTCGCTGAAATGCGCCTGCAACTGCGCCGGCAGTGCCGCCAGCGCGGCGGTCTGGTCCACCCGGGTCAGCATCGCGCGCGCCTCGGCCAGGTGGGCGTGCAGGCGCTCGCGGTCGCGCGATTCGAAATGCAGGCGCAGCGTCAGCAGGCTCACCGCGGCCAGCAGCGCCAGCGCCAGCGCGCAGGCGGCCGTCAGCCACAGCGCCAGGCGCGTGGCGGCGGGTGGGGGCGTCGGACGTCGGTGGGTGGAGGTGTTCAAGGGTCGGTTGCCCGCGACGCGGCGCGCTGCGGGACAATGGTGGCTGTCCCCGCCAGTGTGCCCGCTGCGCGGGCGGACACCGCCGGCCCGGGCCGGCTGCCGGAGCGCATCAGGAGCAGGATCATGCAAAAGTCACAAACCCGTCGCCGCCAGGCACTGCGCTTGCTGGCCCTGGGCGCCCTGGCCGGCGCCGCGCCCTGGGGGTGGGCGCAAAGGCGCGCCGAGCCCACGCCGCTGGAAGTGTGGAAGGACGCCAACTGCGGCTGCTGCAACGACTGGATCGCCCACATGCGGCAGCATGGCTTTCAGGTGACGGCGCACGACACCGGCAACAACGCCGTGCGCGCGCGCCTGGGCCTGCCGGCGCGGCTGGGCACGTGCCACACGGCGCTGGTGGGCGGCTACGTGGTCGAGGGCCACGTGCACGCCGACGAGGTGCGCCGCCTGCTGCGCGAGAAGCCCCAGGCCCTGGGCCTGGCGGTGCCGGGCATGCCCATCGGCTCGCCCGGCATGGACGGCCCGGTGTACGGTGGTCGCAAGGACGCCTACGACACCCTGCTGGTGCTGCGCGACGGCCGCACGCAGGTGTTCAAGCGCCACGCTTGACGCGCGGGCGACGCCACCGGGCCAACCCGGGGTGTCGCGCGCTGTGTTTTCTGACACACTTGCGCCCGGGTGCCGCGCCGCGGCCCGATCATCCCCGGCCGCGTCCCGCGTGCCCCACCAGAAGGAGCTCTTCTCGCATGTACAACCGAATCCTTGTCCCGGTCGATGGCTCTTCGTTCTCCAACCAGATGCTGCCGCTGGTCGGCGCCATCGCCAAGACCACCGGGGCCCAGGTGGCGCTGTACCGGGCGGTTGAAAAGGCCGACAAGCTGGCCGACGTCGAGCAGGAGCTGAAGGCACTGGCCAGCCAGCACGGCGCCGAGGCGGTGGTGGCCGAGGTGCACGGCGACGTGGCCGAGGCCATCCACGCCGAGGCCGCGCGCGTGCCCGGCACGCTGGTGGCGATCACCTCGCACGGCCGCTCGGGCGTGCTGCGCGCGGTGCTGGGCAGCACCGCGCTGAACGTGCTGCGCAGCGGGGGCGACCCGATCCTGGTCTATCGCCCCGACGAGCGCCACCCCGAGGCCAACCTGGCCGTGGCCGACATCCAGCACATCGTGGTGCCGCTGGACGGCAGCGAGTTGTCCGAATCCATCCTGCCGCAGGCGGTGCAGCTGGCCAAGTGGCTGAAGGCGCGGCTGGTGGTGGTGTCGGTGATCGACCCCGAGGTGGCGCGCGGCGCCGGCCTGCCGGCGGGCGACGTGATGGAGTCGGCCTACGTGCACCGCCAGGCCATCAACCTGCAGCGCGACCACGGCGTCAACGCCGGCTGGGAAGTGCTGCACGGCAAGCCGGACGAGGCCATCCCGCAGTTCGTGCGCAGCCTGCCGCACTGCATGCTGGCCATGACCACGCGCGGCCGCTCGGCCGTGCAGTCGGGCCTGCTGGGCAGCGTGACGGTGGCCGCGGTGCGCGACGGCGGCGTGCCGATCTACACCCGCATGCCCTGACGGCACCCGTGAACCACGGCACAGCCCGGCCCGCCAGCCGGGCTTTTTTGTGTCTTTTCCATCGCCATCGCCCGCCCGGCCACGCGGGGCAGCCCGACTTGCCGCATTTCGCTTTGCGTAGTTAAATTACGCGTTTGCCGATTGCCCCACTTGTCCGCGCCATGTCTGCTGAATCCTCCACCGCCCGCTGCCCCATCGACCACGCCGCCCTGACGGGCCTCACCGGCCCTACGGGCTGCCCCATCAGCGCCGGCGCGGCCGAGTTCGACCCCTTCGAGGACGGCTACCAGCAGGACCCGCCCGGCTACCTGCGCTGGTCGCGCGAGCAGGAGCCGGTGTTCTTCGCGCCCAAGCTCGGCTACTGGGTGGTCACGCGCTACGACGACATCAAGGCGGTGTTCCGCGACCACGAAACCTTCAGCGCCTCGATCGCGCTGGAGAAGATCACGCCCACCGGCGACGAGGCCAACGCCGTGCTGGCCAGCTACGACTACGCCATGAACCGCACCCTGGTCAACGAGGAGGAGCCGGCCCACATGGCGCGCCGCCGCCTGCTGATCCAGCCCTTCACGCCCGAGGCCCTAGCCGAGCACGAGCCCATGGTGCGCCGCGTGGCGCGCGAGTACGTGGACCGGTTCATCGACGACGGCCGCGCCGACCTGGTGGACCAGATGCTGTGGGAGGCGCCGCTCACCATCGGCCTGCACTTTCTCGGCGTGCCCGAGGAGGACATGGACCAGCTGCGCCAGTATTCGATCGCGCACACCGTCAACACCTGGGGCCGGCCCCGGCCCGAGGAGCAGGTGGCCGTGGCCCATGCCGTGGGCAACTTCTGGCAGCTCTCCGGCAAGATCCTGGCCAAGATGCGCGCCAACCCCGACGCGCCCGGCTGGATGCCCTACGGCATCCGCAAGCAGAAGGACCACCCCGAGGTCGTCACCGACTCCTACCTGCACTCGATGATGATGGCCGGCATCGTGGCCTCGCACGAGACCACCGCCAACGGCATCGCCAACGCGCTGAAGTCGCTGCTGCAGAACCCCGCCGTGTGGCGCGAGCTGTGCGAGGACCCGAGCCTGATCCCCGGCGCGGTGGAAGAATGCATCCGCCACAACGGCTCGGTGGCGGCGTGGCGGCGCCTGGCCACGCGCGACGCCACCGTGGGCGGCGTGCACATTCCCGCTGGCAGCAAGTTGCTGATCGTGATGTCGTCCGGCAACCATGACGAGCGCCACTTTCCCGACGCCGGCCGGGTGGACATCCGCCGCGACAACGCCAGCGACCACCTCACCTTCGGCTACGGCTCGCACCAGTGCATGGGCAAGAACCTGGCGCGGCTGGAGCTGCAGGTGTTTCTGGAGGAGTTCACCAAGCGCCTGCCGCACATGCGCCTGGCCGAGCAGCGCTTCGACTACGTGCCCAACACCTCGTTCCGCGGCCCCAAGCACCTGTGGGTGGAGTGGGACCCGGCGCAGAACCCCGAGCGCGCCCACCCCGAAATCCTGCAGCAGCAGCAAACCGTGCGCCTGGGCGAGCCGTCCAGGCAGACGGTGACGCGGCCGATGGTGGTCGAGCGCGTCACGCGCCTCACGCAGGATGCCGTGCTGCTGCGCCTGGTGGCCGCCAACGGCCAGCCCTTGCCGAAGTGGCAGCCCGGCGCGCACATCGACATCGAATGCGGCAGCGCCGAGCTGTCGCGCCAGTACTCGCTGTGCGGCGACCCGCAGGACGCCGGCGCCTACGAGATCGCCGTGCTGCGCGACGCCGCCAGCCGCGGCGGCTCGGCCTGGGTGCACGAGCGATTGAAAGAAGGCGATCGCCTGCGCATCCGCGGCCCGCGCAACCATTTCCGCTTCGACGAGACGGCCAGGCAGGTCATCTTCATCGCCGGCGGCATCGGCATCACGCCCATCGCGGCCATGGCGCGGCGCGCGCGCGAGCTGGGCATCCAGTACGCCATCCACTACGCCGGCCGCAGCCGCGCCCTGATGCCGCTGCTTGATGCGCTGGAGGCCGCGCACGGCGAGCGCCTGCAGGTCTACGCCAAGGACGAGGGCCGCCGCGCCGACCTGGCCGCGCTGCTGGCCACGCCGCACGAAGGCACCCGCATCTACGCCTGCGGCCCGCAGCGCATGCTGGCCGCGCTGGAGGCATGCACGGCGCACTGGCCCGACGACGCGCTGCGCATCGAGCACTTCCAGACCGAGCCGCCGACGCTGGACCCGGCCAAGGAACACGCCTTCGAGGTCGAGCTGAAGGACAGCGGCATCACCCTGCAGGTGCGCGCCGACCAGACCATTCTGTCGGCGCTCAAGGGCGCCAACATCGACGTGCAGAGCGACTGCTGCGAGGGCCTGTGCGGCTCCTGCGAGGTGCGCGTGCTGGGCGGCGCCATCGACCACCGCGACCTGGTGCTCACCCGCGCCGAGCGCGACGCGCAGGACCGCATGATGGTCTGCTGCTCGCGCGCGGCAGGCGGGAAACTGGTACTGGAACTGTGAAAGTCTGAACAGCCGAACAGCCGAACAGCCGAACAGCCGAACGCAGAGGACGCAGAAGTTGCGCAGAGTACGCAGAAGAAAACCTGTTTCTGGC
>JAEXBL010000117.1 GCA_023394015.1 Pseudomonadota bacterium
GCCACCAGCAGCGTGGGCGCGGCCTGGCCGGCGCGCGCGCGGCGCATCAGCTCGCTGTTGGTGGAGTCGATCTCGGCCACCACCTCGACCGCCAGGCCCGGCAGCAGCAGCGCCAGTTGCTGGTGCAGCGCGTCGACGGGCCAGGCGAGGGCGAGCGGGCTCATGGGCGGCGTTCAGGCCTTGTTGCGGGCCTTGGTCTTGGCTTTCTTGCCGTCCGCCTTCTTGCTTTTCTTCTTCTTTGGCGCGGGCGCGCGGCCCTCGGCGGTGTCCAGGTCGGACGACAGCAGGGTGCCGCGGCAGTTCTTGCTGCCGCACCAGCAGGGGTAGTCGGCCTTCAGCTCGGGCGTCAGCGGCTCGTCGATGACCAGGCCGTAGTCGTAGTTCAGCTCGTCGCCGGCCTTGATTTTGCGGCGCGCGGTGATGAAGATGCGGCCGTCTTCCTCGTCCGCCGTGCAGTTGGGGTCGCACGAGTGGTTGATCCAGCGCGCGTCGTTGCCGCCGTACAGCGCGTCGATCACGTGCTGCTCGTCAATGTGGAAGTAGAAGGTGTGGTTGGGATCATCCGGATCGTGCGGGTGGCGGCGCTGCGCCTCGTCCCAGCTGATGATCTCGCCCAGGTATTCGATGATGCGCTCGCCCTTGGGGATGTCGACCAGGGCGAACACGCCCTGGCCGTGCACGCCCGAACGGCGCACCTCGATGCGGCCGGTGGCCGGGGGGATTGCGGGGGTTTTGCGGGCCACGGGCAAAGTTTGCTATGTTGAATTCGTACGTGTGCGTGCGCGTGTGCGCGCGCGAGGCAAGCAGATTCTAAAGACCGCCCATGAAGACCCTGGTCATCGCTGAAAAACCATCGGTCGCGCAAGACATCGTGCGCGCCCTCACCCCCGTCGCCGGCAAGTTCGACAAGCACGACGAGCATTTCGAGAACGATCGCTACGTCGTCACCAGCGCCGTGGGGCACCTGGTGGAGATCCAGGCGCCGGAGGAATACGACGTCAAGCGCGGCAAGTGGAGCTTTGCCAACCTGCCGGTGATCCCGCCGCACTTCGAGCTCAAGCCCGTCGACAAGACCAAGACGCGGCTGAACGCCGTGGTCAAGCAGGCGCGACGCAAGGACGTGAGCACGCTCATCAACGCCTGCGACGCCGGGCGCGAGGGCGAGCTGATCTTTCGCCTGATCGAGCAGTACGCCGGCGGCAGCAAGCCGCTGGGCAAGCCGGTGCAGCGCCTGTGGCTGCAAAGCATGACGCCGCAGGCCATCCGCGAGGGCTTCGACAAGCTGCGCTCGGACGCCGACATGCAGGGCCTGGCGGATGCCGCGCGCAGCCGCTCCGAGGCCGACTGGCTGGTCGGCATCAACGGCACGCGCGCCATGACGGCCTTCAACTCGCGCGACGGTGGCTTCTTCCTCACCACCGTCGGCCGCGTGCAGACGCCGACGCTGGCGGTGGTGGTCGAGCGCGAGGAGCAGATCAGGAAGCACGTGGCGCGCGACTACTGGGAAGTGCACGCCACCTTCCTGGCCGAGGCCGGTGAATACGCCGGCAAGTGGTTCGACCCGGCCTGGAAGAAAGATGCGCAAGACGCCGAGAAGCGCGCCGACCGCGTGTGGGACGAGGCCACCGCGCGCGCGATCGCCGACGCCGTGCGCGGCCAAGCCTGCACGGTCAAGGAAGAGTCCAAGCCCAGCACGCAGGCCTCGCCCCTGCTGTTCGATCTCACATCGCTGCAGCGCGAGGCCAACGGCAAGTTCGGCTTCTCGGCCAAGACCACGCTGGCGCTGGCGCAGTCGCTGTACGAACGCCACAAGGCGCTGACCTACCCGCGTACCGATTCGCGCTGGCTGCCCGAGGACTATCTGAAAGTCGCGCGCCAGACCTTCGAGGCGCTGGCCAGCAGCAACCAGCGCCACCTGGCGCCGCACGCGAAGAAGGCGCTGGACGAAGGCTATGTCAAGCCCAGCAAGCGCATCTTCGACAACGCCAAGGTGTCGGACCACTTCGCCATCATCCCCACGCTGCAGCCGCCCGGCGCGCTCTCCGAGGCGGAGCAGAAGCTGTACGACCTGGTGGTGCGCCGCTTCATGGCGGTGTTCTACCCCAGCGCCGAATACCAGGTGACGACGCGCATCACCACCGCCAGCCACGAGGGGCAAAGCTACAACTTCCAGAGCAACGGCAAGGTGCTGGTGCGCCCGGGCTGGCTGGCCATCTACGGCAAGGAAGCCGATGGCGAGATGGACAAGAAGGACGGCGAGCAGTCCAAATCGCTGGTGCCCGTCAAGCCCGGCGAGATGGTGCGCAATGAACACGTCGAACCCAAGGCACTGCAGACCCGCCCGCCGGCACGCTACTCCGAAGCCACGCTGCTGGGCGCCATGGAAGGCGCCGGCAAGTGGATCGAGGACGACGAGCTGCGCGAGGCCATGCAGGAGAAGGGCCTGGGCACGCCCGCCACGCGCGCGGCCATCATCGAGGGCCTGATCGGCGAGAAGTACATGCTGCGCGAAGGCCGCGAGCTGATCCCCACCGCCAAGGCCTTCCAGCTCATGACGCTGCTGCGCGGCCTGCAGGTGGAGGAACTCAGCAAGCCCGCCCTCACCGGCGACTGGGAATACAAGCTGGCGCAGATGGAAAAAGGCCAGCTCAGCCGCGACGCCTTCATGCGCGAGATCGCCGCCATGACCGAGCGCATCGTCATGAAGCCCAAGGAGTACGACCGCGACACCGTGCCCGGCGACTACGCCACCCTGGCCACGCCCTGCCCCCATTGCGGCGGCGTGGTGAAGGAGAACTACCGGCGCTTTGGCTGCACCGGACCCGATGGCACCAGCGCCGGCTGCGGCTTCTCCTTCACCAAGACCCCCGCCGGCCGCACCTTCGCCGTCGAGGAGGCTGAAGCCTTCCTGCGCGACCACAGGATCGGCCCGCTGGAAGGCTTTCGCAGCAAGGCCGGCTGGCCCTTCGTGGCCGAGCTGGCGCTGGTGCGCGACGCCGAAAGCGGCAACTACAAGCTGGAGTTCGACTTCGGCGACGACGCCAAGGCCGAACAGACCGGCGAGATCGTCGATCTGTCGGCTGAAAGCCCGGTCGGCCCCTGCCCCAAGTGCGGCAGCGCGGTGAAGGCCTTCGGCAAGAGCTACGTGTGCTCACGGTCCGTGCCCACGCCCACGCACCCCGCGCCCACCTGCGACTTCAAGAGCGGTCAGGTCATCCTGCAGCAGCCGGTGGCGCCGGAGCAAATGGCCAAGCTGCTGCAGGACGGCAAGACCGACCTGCTCGACAAGTTCGTCAGCATGCGCACGCGCCGCCCCTTCAAGGCGCGCCTGGCCTGGAGCCCGGACGAAGGCAAGGTGGTGTTCGAGTTCGAACCGCGCGAAGGCGGCCGCAAGTACCCGCCGCGCAAGAGCGCCGCCGCGCCGGCCAAGGCCGCTGCCAAATCAGCCCCTGCCGCCAAGAAGACTGCGAAGAAAACGCCAGCCAAGAAAGCCGCCGCCAAGACCGCGAAAGCCCCGCGCGCCGGCAACCTGCAGCCCAGCCCGGCGCTGGCCGCCGTCATCGGCGACGGCCCCTTCGGTCGCGGCGAGGTGATGAAGAAGCTGTGGGACTACATCAAGGCCCACAACCTGCAGGACCCGCAGGACAAGCGCACCATCGTCGCCGACGCCAAGCTCAAGCCCGTCTTCGGTGGTGAAGACCGCGTCGGCATGTTCAAGCTGGCGGGGATCGTGGGTGGGCATTTGAGCTGAGCCACGACAAGCGCATGGCCTTCCCCAGTGGCCACCAATGGGCGATTGCTATAACATACAAGCATTGATGCTCATCCTTGAGGTGTGCCATGAATGCACCGCTTCGACCCGGCAGCTTGGCTGCCCCCATCACCACCTACACCAGCCGCGAGTTCACGCGTGACGTAGCGGCCGCCAAGCGTGCGGCGGCCAACGGGCCGGTGTTCATCACCGACCGCGGCGAGCCGGCGTTTGCGCTGATCACCATCGAGGAATACCACCGCCTGCGCAGCGGCAGCAAGCCGCGCACCCTGCTGGAAGTCATGGAAAGCCTGCCGGACACCAGCGACATCGAGTTCGAGCCGCCCAAGCTGACCGACATCGTCAAGCCCTTCGACTTCGACATGGACTGACCGCGCGGCACCGTGTACCTGCTCGACACCAACGTCGTTTCGGAGTTGCGGCTGCACCGCGCCAGGCGCTCGCCCGCCGTCCAGGCCTGGGCGCAGACGCAGACCGATGAGCAACTGTTCCTGTCCGTGGTGACCAAGTTCGAGCTGGAGATGGGCGAGCTGCGCATCGCCCGCCGCGATCCGGTACAGGCCGCGCGCCTGCGCGACTGGCGGCTGCAACTGCTGGCGCAGTTCACCCGCCGCGTGCTGCCCTTCACCGAACTCACCACGCCCTTCTGCGCCGCGCTGCACGTGCCCAATCCGCGTTCGTTCCGCGACGCCATGATCACCGCCACGGCGCTGGAGCACGGCTTCACCGTGGTCACGCGCAACGTGGCCGACTTCGCCGGCACCGGCGTGCGCCTGTTCAACCCCTGGGACTTCAGGGCATGACGAGCCGCCGCCCCCTCATCGGCCTGGCGCTGGGCAGCGGCTCGGCACGGGGCTGGGCGCACATCGGCGTGCTGCGGGCGCTGATGGAGGCCGGCATCCGACCCGACGTGGTGTGTGGCGCCTCGGTGGGCGCCATCGTGGGCGCGGCCTACGCCACCGATCAGATGGACCGCTTCGAGGCCTGGGTGCGCGGCATGGACCGGCGCGCGGTGGTCTCGTTCATGGATTTCAACCTGAGCGGCGGCATGCTCAAGGG
>JAEXBL010000391.1 GCA_023394015.1 Pseudomonadota bacterium
GTTGAAACACCGCCTGATCAGGAGAACCAGATGGCCAAGTCCGTCGCCGACGTCATGAAGTTCGTGAGCGAACACGAGTGCAAGTTCGTCGATTTCCGCTTTACCGACACCCGCGGCAAGGAGCAGCACGTGAGCGTGCCGGTGTCGCACTTCGACGAGGACAAGTTCAGCGACGGCCACGCCTTCGACGGTTCGTCCGTCGCCGGCTGGAAGGGCATCGAGGCCTCCGACATGCTGCTCATGCCCGACCCGGCCACGGCGCACATCGACCCGTTCTACGAGCAGGCCACCCTGGTGCTGAGCTGCGACGTGCTGGAGCCCGGCGACGGCAAGGCCTACGACCGCGACCCGCGCTCGCTGGCCAAGCGCGCCGAGGCCTACCTGAAGGCCAGCGGCATCGGCGACACCGCCTACTTCGGTCCCGAGCCCGAGTTCTTCGTCTTCGACGGCGTGCGCTGGAGCACCGAGCCGGGCCACAGCTTCTACCGGATCGAGGAATACGAGGCGCCCTGGAACAGCGGCGCCAAGCTCGAAGGCGGCAACCGCGGCCACCGCCCGACCACCAAGGGCGGCTACTTCCCCGTTGCGCCGGTGGACAGCGGCCACGACATGCGCGCCGAGATGGTGATGATCCTGGAGGAGATGGGCATCCCGGTCGAGGTGTTCCACCACGAGGTGGCCGGCGCCGGGCAGATGGAGATCGGCACCAAGTTCTCTACCCTGGTCGAGCGCGCCGACTGGACGCAGCGCATGAAGCACGTGATCTGGAACGTGGCCGACAGCTACGGCAAGACGGCGACCTTCATGCCCAAGCCCTACCACGGCGACAACGGCAGCGGCATGCACGTGCACCAGTCGATCTGGAAGGGCGGCAAGAACCTGTTCGCCGGCAAGGGCTACGCCGGCCTGTCGGAGACGGCGCTGCACTACATCGGCGGCATCATCAAACATGCCCGTGCGCTCAACGCCATCACCAACCCCACCACCAACAGCTACAAGCGCCTGGTGCCGCACTTCGAGGCGCCGGTCAAGCTGGCCTATTCCAGCCGCAACCGCTCGGCCTCGATCCGCATCCCGCACGTGGCCAGCGACAAGGCGCGCCGCATCGAGGCGCGCTTTCCCGACCCGATGATGAACCCCTACCTCGGCTTCGCGGCGCTGCTGATGGCGGGCCTGGACGGCATCGAGAACAAGATCCACCCCGGCGAGGCCGCCACCAAGGACCTCTACCACCTGCCGCCCGAGGAGGACAAGCTGGTGCCCACCGTGTGCCACAGCCTCGACCAGGCGCTGGAGGCGCTGGACGCGGACCGTGCCTTTCTGACCAAGGGCGGCGTGTTCAGCGACGCCATGCTCGACGCCTACATCGAGCTGAAGATGAGCGAGGTCAACCGCATCCGCGTGCAGGTCAACCCGGCCGAGTACGACATGTACTACTCGCTGTGACCTGAGGGCAACACCGCCGGCTCATCGGCGCAAAAGGGCGACTTTGGTCGCCCTTTTGGCTGGTACGGCGGGAACATGGCGTGCCCAAGCGGGTCTATTTGCTTGATACTTGGCACTTTCAGCCACGCGCCGGCGCTGGCCGCCGCGTGAACATGACGACATGAAACCTCTCCTGCTGACTTCCTGCCTCTGCCTGGCCGCCGGCTTGCTGGCGGGCGCGGCGGTGCCCGCGTCGGCCCAGGACCGCATCTACCGCTGCGGCAACGAATACACCAACCAGATCAAGGGCCGCAAGGATTGCAGGCTGGTCGAGGGCGGCAACGTCACCGTGGTGCGCGGCACCCAGCCCGCGGCCGCGCCGGCCCCCCGCAGCGCCGCCGCCCCGCGCACCGCCAGCGCGCCACCGTCGGCGCCACGCATCGACACACCCCAGCAGCGCGCCCGCGACGCCGACGCCAAGGCCATCCTGCAGCAGGAGCTGAGCCGCGCCGAGGCGCGCCATGCCGAGCTGCTGAAGGAGTACAACAATGGCGAGCCCGACAAGATCGGCGGCGAGGCGCGCAACTACCAGAAGTACCTGGACCGCGTGGCCGAGATGAAGGCCAACATCGCCCGCAACCAGAGCGACATCGACGGCCTCAAACGCGAACTCGCACGCCTGCCCTGAGGCGCTGCTGCCCGGGGCGCGCAGGGCGCTTGAAGCGAGGGCGGCGCGCACGCCAGTTGCATGGCCTGCCTCGCGGCTCGGGTGCACCGCCGGCCACACCTTAGCCCCATGCCCGCCGCCCACCGACCCGACCGCGCGCGCTTTCAGGCGCTCGATTTGCTGGCCACCCTGGTGGCGGTGGTCGACGATGCCGGCATGCTGCGCTTTGTCAACGCGGCGCTGGAAGATGCGTTGGGCCAGTCCGCGCGCAGTCTCGAAGGTACGGCGCTCACCCCCCATTTCACTGAAGCCGCGGCCTTCGAGCACGCCCTGCAAGGCGCGCGCGCCCACGAATTCGCCGCGCTGCGCTACGAGGCCCAGCTGCGGCGCCAGGGCGGCGAGGCGTGGCCGGTGCACGTCATCGTGGCGCCCACCGAGCGGGCCGGCGAACTGGTGGTCGAGCTGCTGCCGCTGGAGCAGCAGGCGCGCCAGGAGCGCGAGCAGCGCCTGGCCGAGCAGGCGCACGCACACAAGGCGCTGTTTCGCAACCTGGCGCACGAGATCAAGAACCCCCTGGGCGGCCTGCGCGGCGCCGCGCAACTGCTGGAGATGGAGATCGAGGGCCGCGCCCTGCGCGAGTACACCCAGGTCATCATCCGCGAGGCCGACCGCCTGCAGCAGCTGGTGGACCGCTTGCTGGCGCCGCACCGCCGCCCGCAACTGGTGGGCGACGTCAACATCCACGAGGTGTGCGAGCGCGTGCGCGCGCTGATCAGCGCCGAGTTCACCACCGGGCTGGCGGTGGTGCGCGACTACGACACCTCGCTGCCCGAGTTCCGCGGCGACCGCGAGCAGCTCATCCAGGCCGTGCTCAACATCGCCCACAACGCCGCGCAGGCGCTGGCCGCACGCCGCGCGCAGGGCGACGCCGAGATCGTGCTGCGCACCCGCGTGGCGCGGCAGACCACCATCGGCAAGCAGCGCCACCGGCTGGCACTGGACTTGCATGTCATCGACAACGGGCCCGGCGTGCCCGACGCGATCAAGGACCGCGTGTTCGACCCGCTGGTGTCGGGGCGCGACGGTGGCAGCGGCCTGGGGCTGACCCTGGCGCAGACCTTCGTGCAACAGCACCACGGCCTGATCGAGCTGGACAGCCGGCCCGGACGCACGGATTTCCGTATCCTGATTCCGCTGCCCTGAGCCCCGCCCACCGCACCCCTAGGAGCCGCCAGCCATGAAACCCATCTGGATCGTGGACGACGACCAGTCCATCCGCTTCGTGCTGGAAAAGGCGCTGGCGCGCGAGTCGCTGCCCACGCGCTCGTTCACCCACCCCGGCGAGGTG
>JAEXBL010000213.1 GCA_023394015.1 Pseudomonadota bacterium
GGGATGGTGATGGGCGCATCCACCGCCACCGGGCGCGGCTGGGTGTCGAACAGCAGCGGAAAGCCGATGATGGCCACCAGCACCAGCACCGCGGCGCCCACCAGGCGGTGCCGGGCGCGGCGGCGCATGCTTTCGATGGTGTCCGGGGGGCTGGCCGCGGCGGGCTCCTTGCCCCGGCTGCGACGCGCCGGCTCGGGCGGGGCGGGAGGCTGGGACGGGCCGCGCTGGCGGAACTTGAAAAATGCCATGAAATCCTGGGTCAGCCGGCGGGCGGTGGGCCGGGTTGACCGGCCTGCACGCGGGGCACGCCCTGCTCCAGCACGCCGCCGACGGTGTAGAACGATCCGAAGACGACGATTCTATCTGTGGGCTGCGCCGCGGCAGCGGCGGCCTGCAGCGCCGCCATGGGGCTGGCGAACAGCGCGGCGCCGGCATCGCGCCGCCTGGTCAGCCCCTGCCAGGCGGCCTGCAGCGCGGCGCCGCTGGCGGCGCGGGGCGTGGGCAGGTCGCTGAAGTACCAGCGGTCGACGAGCGGATCGAGCCGCGCCAGCATGGGGGCCAGGTCCTTGTCGGCCATGGCGCCGAACACGGCGTGGGTGGTGGGGTAGAAGCCCATGGCGTCCAGGTTGAGCGCCAGCGCCGCCGCCGAATGCGGGTTGTGCGCCACGTCCAGCACCAGCACCGGCTGGCCGGGCAGCACCTGAAAGCGCCCCGGCAGCTCGACCAGCGCCAGGCCGTTGCGCACCGCCTGCGCCGTCACCGGCAGCTGCGGGCGCAGCGCCGTCAGCGCGGCCAGCACGCCGGCGGCGTTGACGAGCTGGTTGGCGCCGCGCAACGCCGGGTAGGCCAGGCCGGCGTAGCGCCGCCCGCGCCCGGCCCAGGCCCATTGCTGCTGGTCGCCGCTGTAGTTGAAGTCGCGCCCCAGCAGCCACAGGTCGGCATCGATCTCGGTGGCGCGGTCGATCACGCTTTGCGGCGGCACCGGGTCGCTGACGATGGCCGGCCGGCCGGTGCGCAGGATGCCGGCCTTCTCGGCGCCGATCTGCTCGCGCGTGTGGCCCAGCAGCTCGGAGTGATCAACGTCGATGCTGGTGATGAGGGCGCAGTCGGCGTCGATGAGGTTGACCGCGTCCAGCCGGCCGCCTAGGCCGACTTCGAGCACCACCACGTCCAGCCCCGAGCGCGCCAGCAGCAGCAGGATGGCGAGCGTGGTGAACTCGAAATAGGTCAGGGAAACATCGCCCCTGGCGCCCTCCACGTCTGCGAAGGCAGCGATCAGATCAGCAGCATCCGCGGGCTCGCCGCGCAGGCGGCAGCGTTCCTCGAAGCGCACCAGGTGGGGCGAGGTGTAGACCCCGGTGCGAAAGCCCGCCTCGAGCAGGATCGCCTCCAGCATGGCGCAGCTGGAGCCCTTGCCGTTGGTGCCGGCGACGGTGATCACCGGGCAGTCGAAGCGCGCACCCAGGCGCTGCCAGACGCCGCGCACGCGCTCCAGGCCGAGCTCGATGGTTTGGGCGTGCAGGCGCTCGCAGTGGGCCAGCCAGTCGTCAAGGGTTTTCATCGCGTCGCGCATTGTCTCCGAGCCGCCGGCCCGCGTGGCATGATGCCGCGCCATGGTCACCATCACCCTCTACGGCATTCCCAACTGCGACACCGTGAAGAAGGCGCGCGCCTGGCTGACGGCGCAGGGCGCCGAGCACCAGTTTCACGACTTCAAGAAGCAGGGCGTGCCGCGCGATCACCTCGACCGCTGGCTGGCCGCCGCCGGCTGGCAGAAAGTGCTGAACCGCCAGGGCACCACCTGGCGCCGGCTGGATACGGCGGCGCAGGCCGCCGTGCACGACGCCGCCAGCGCCGCCGAGCTGCTGGTGCAGCAGCCCAGCGCCATCAAGCGCCCGGTGGTGGAGTGGCCGGATGGCGGCGTCACGGTGGGCTTCTCTGCGGACGACTGGCAACAGCGGTTAGGCTGATCCAGCGCCCCGCCCCATGTTCGCCTGGCTGCAGCAGTTCGTCGTCGGCGGCCATCCGCTGACCTTCTGGCTGGGCTGGGTGTGGACCTTCTCCAGCGTCATCCTCACCACCTGGATCATCCTGCAGCGCAAGTCGCCGGTGTCCACGCTGGCCTGGATCATGGGCCTGAACCTGGTGCCGGTGGTGGGACTGTTGGTGTATGCCTACTTCGGTCCGCGGCGCATCAAGCGCCAGCGGCTCAAGCGCTGGCACAAGAAGGCGGCGCTGATGTCCCGGGACGACCTGAGCGCGCTGCGCGCCGAGAACGCCCAGGCACCGCTGCGGGTGCGCCAGCACGCCGCGCTGATCGAGGCCGCCTGCGGCCTGCCCATGTCCAGCGCGCAAAGCGTGGACATCCTGCCCAGCGGCGGCGCCACGCTGGACGCGCTGCTGCAGGCCATCGACGGCGCACGCGCCCACATCCACCTCGAGTACTACATCTTCGAGCCCGACGAGACCGGCACCCGGCTGCTGAACGCCCTCACCGCCAGGGCGCGCGCCGGCGTCAAGGTGCGCCTGCTGGTGGACGCCATCGGCTCGCCCAAGCTGCTGTCGCGCCGGCACCGCCGGCTGCTGCACGCGCTGCGCGACGCCGGTGGCGAGTTCGCCGTGTTCCACCCGGCCCGGCTGGACCGCCTGCGGCCGCTGGTCAACCTGCGCACGCACCGCAAGATCGTGGTGGTCGATGGCCACACCGGCTTCGTCGGCGGCATCAACGTGACCGACGACGAGAACGAGCAGGTGCGGCCGGACAATGCCTACCGCGACACCCACCTGCTGATCCGCGGCGGCGCGGTGCGCTGGCTGCAGTACGTGTTTTTGAAGGACTGGCACTACGCCGAAGGCCCGCCGCCGGCGCCGCACGAGGACCTGCTGCCCGACCAGGCGCCCGGCCGGCTGCCGGTGCAGATCGTCACCTCCGGCCCCGATTCGGACATGGAGGCCATCCACCGCGCCATGATCGACGCGCTGAATCTGGCGCGCGAGCGCGTGTGGCTGGCCACGCCCTACTTCGTGCCCACCGAATCGGCGCTCACGGCGCTGACCAACGCCGCGCTGCGCGGCGTGCAGGTCAAGCTGATCGTGCCCGAGCGCAGCGACTCGCGCGTGGTCACGGCGGCGGCGCGCTCGTACTTCAAGGAGCTGCAGGACGCCGGCGTGCTGGTGTTCGAATACGGCGGCCGCATGTTCCACGCCAAGACGCTGCTGGTGGACGAGATCTACGGCATGGTCGGCAGCGCCAACTTCGACAACCGCAGCTTTCGCCTGAACTTCGAGGTGGTGGCGGTGGTGGTGGACCCGGCCTTCAACCAGCGGCTGGCCCAGATGTTCGTCGACGACCTGTCGCACTGCCACCTGGTCCCGCCCGACCGCCGCTCGCCGCCCTGGCAGCGCCTGTTCGAGGCGGTGGCGCGGCTGGCGTCGCCGTTGTTGTGACCCCCCCTGAGTCGGGCTGCGCCCGCCTTCCCCCCGAGGGGGACAACGCCAGCGGCCGGGGCAAGCCCGTCCGCGGCGTTCCTGGCTGGCCTGCTCCGCGGCCATGGGGTGTGCCTGCTGCGCGGCACTTTCCCGCACCGCGCGGCCACTTCGTTGCTACCATGAATATAGCGATTGACACGTGTGGCATGAACGCTGGCGGCGCAAGACGCCTGCAACCTGGCGTGGCGTGGCCTACCTACAATGGCCGCTGTCACGCAGCCGCATTCCGGAGCCCCCATGGACGCCCCCGCCAACCCGCTCGCCTTGCTGAAAGACCCCACCCTGCTCAAGACCGACGGCCTGGTTGACGGCCGCTGGCTCAAGGGCAAGGCCCGCTTCGAGGTCACCGACCCGGCCACCGGCCGCCAGCTGGCCGACGTGGCCGACCTGGGCCCGCGCGAGACCCGGGCCGCCATCGCCGCCGCCAACGCGGCCTGGCCCGCCTGGCGCGCGCTGACGGGCAAGCAGCGCCACGCCATCCTGATGCAGTGGTTCCAGCTGCTGATGGCCAACCAGGACGACCTGGGCCGCATCATGACCGCCGAGCAGGGCAAGCCGCTGCCCGAGGCCAAGGGCGAGGTGGCCTATGGCGCCAGCTTCGTCGAGTGGTTTGCCGAGGAGGCCAAGCGCGTCGGCGGCGAGACGCTGGCCACGTCCGACCCGGCCAAGCGCCTGGCGGTGCTGCGCCAGCCCATCGGCGTGTGCGCGGCCATCACGCCGTGGAACTTTCCGCTGGCCATGATCACGCGCAAGGTGGCGCCAGCCCTGGCCGCCGGCTGCCCGGTGGTGATCAAGCCGGCCGAGCTGACGCCGCTCACGGCGCTGGCCGCGGCCGAGCTGGCGCTGCGCGCCGGCGTGCCGGCGGGCGTCGTCAACGTCATCACCACCAGCGATTCGTCGGCCGTGGGCAAGGTGCTGTGCGAGAGCGAGGTGGTGCGCCACCTGTCGTTCACCGGCAGCACCGAGGTCGGCCGCATCCTGATGGCGCAGTGCGCGCCCACCATCAAGAAGCTGGCGCTGGAGCTGGGCGGCAACGCGCCCTTCATCGTGTTCGACGACGCCGACCTGGACGCCGCGGTCGAAGGCGCCATCGCCAGCAAGTACCGCAACGCCGGCCAGACCTGCGTCTGTGCCAACCGCATCTACGCGCAGGACGGCATCTACGACGCCTTCGTGAAGAAGCTGGCCGCCAAGGTGGCGAAGATGAAGGTCGGCAACGGCTTCGAGCCCGGCGTGGCCATCGGCCCGCTGATCGAGGGCGCGGCCGTCAAGAAGGTGGCCAGGCACGTGGCCGACGCGGTCAAGAAAGGCGGCAAGCTGCTCACCGGCGGCGACAAGCTCAAGGGCCAGTTCTTCCAGCCCACGGTGATCGCGGGCGCCACGCCCGACATGCTGTGCGCCCGCGAGGAAACCTTTGGCCCGCTGGCGCCGGTATTCCGCTTCAAGACCGAGCAAGAGGCGATCGACGCCGCCAACGCCACCATCTTCGGCTTGGCGAGCTACTTCTACGCGCGCGACATCGGCCGCATCACGCGCGTCAGCGAGGCGCTGGAATACGGCATCGTCGGCGTCAACACCGGCATCATCTCGGTCGAGCAGGCACCGTTCGGCGGCGTCAAGCAATCGGGCCTGGGCCGCGAGGGCTCGCGCCACGGCATCGACGAGTACCTGGAGATGAAGTACCTGTGCACGGGCATATGACCCTCCCTGAGTCGGCCTGGGACATGCCCCCCCCTGAGTCGGCCTGCGGCCGCCGTCCCCCCAGGGGGCCCAGGCG
>JAEXBL010000252.1 GCA_023394015.1 Pseudomonadota bacterium
GGATTCCCGCCTTCGCGGGAATGACGATGCACGAAAGCGTTTCAAGTGGATTTCTTTCGGATCACTATTTCACCGTGATGCGCGCATTGGGGGCCTCGCCGAACATCTCGGGCGCGTACAGCGCCTCGACCCGGCTGGGCGGCAACTGGAAGCTGCCGGCGTTGTTCAGCCGCACCGTGTAGTCCAGCCGCACCGTGCCCTTGGGCAGGTGGTCGTAGTAGGCGCGGAAGGCCTCGAAGCTGCGCTCCTCGAACACCGGCCAGGCGCGGCCGCCGCGCTGTTCGCCGGCGGTGGCGATTTCCGAGTCGCGCCCCAGGCCGCTGCCCAGAATGGTGGCGCCGGTGGGCACCGGGTCGGTCACGGCGACCCAGGTCATGTCGCTGGCGGCGGTGATGCTCAAGCTCACGCGCAGCACGTCGCCGCGCGAATACTGGCCGGCGGGCAGGCGCTTGTCGGCCTGCTCGATGGGCGTGATGGTCTTGCTGATCTGGTAGTCGGCGGCAAACGGCGTCTTCAGCTCCACCGCGGCCAGCGATTGCACGGTCAGCCAGGGGCGGCCGGTGCCTTCGTGGGTCACGCTCAGGCTGCGCTGGTCGCCCGGCTTGCCGGCGCCCCAGGGCAGCAGCAGCTCGTTGTGGACCAACTGGCCGGCAGCGGCGGGGGCGCCAAAGGCCGGGCTGCTGCCGGGTGCGCCCTGCGGGTCACTCGACTGCAGGCGCGTGACGCGCGACCAGTCCACCGCGCCGCTGGCGGCGCCCAGGCGGGCCAGGGTGAAGCCGGCCACGGGCGTGGACTCGTGCTGGCGCGAGAACTGCTCCAGCGCCAGCCCGCCCCACAGGTTGGCGGTGGTGGTGCTCCAGGCGCCGTTGCGCTGGCGGGCGATGAAGCCGGCCACCAGGCGGCCCAGATCGTCCTGCCAGGCCGGCTCGTCCATCACCGTCAGCAGCAGGCGCGCGGCGTTGACGTCGCCGCCGGCCATCAGCCACCACCAGTGGTCCTCGGCCTCGGTGCTGAAGGCCAGGCGCGTGCCCTGCGCGTTGAGGCGGGCGCGCAGGATCTGCTCGGCCTCGGCCAGCTTCTGGCGCTGCTCGGGAATGCCCTGCAGCCGCTTCAGCACGTTGATCCAGTCGATGACGGCGCTGGTGGGCCACTGGTCGGGGGCGATGGTGACGCTGCTCAGCATGCCGGCGCGGGCGGCGCCGTGGCGCGACAAGGCCTCGATGGCGGCGATCTTGCGCACGTCAAGGTCCTTGCGCGGCGACCAGTGGCGGCGCTCGATGCGGCCTTCGGCGAACGCCGTCAGCCCGGCCACCAGGCGCGCGCGCACCTCGTCGGGCAGGGTGAAGGCCTTGTTGATCAGGCTGGCCTCGTGCGTGGCCGCCAGCAGCCAGGCCGTGAGGCTGTCGCTGCCGAAGCCGGCGGTGGCGCTGCGCGGCGGGAAGTAGGCGGCCAGGCCGTCGCTGTCCATGTAGGCCGGCAGGCGCACGGCAATTTCCTGCCACAGCTTCTCGTCGCGCAGGCCGATGGACTTGCTGACGGTTTGCTCCAGGCAGGTGTAGGGGTAGCGCGCGAACCAGTCGCGCACGCCGGGCAGGCCCTCGGCCAGCCGGGGCTGCAGCGCCAGCTTGATGCCGCCGCGCTTGTCGCCCGTGGCGGGCAGGGCGCCGGCCGGCGGCGCCACCTCCAGCGTGTAGGGCCCGTCGAGCTGCACCAGCGTGGCCTGCTGCACCTGGAGCGGCACGGCCGGGATGATGCGCTGGCTGATCTTGAGCGCATCGCGCGCGCCGCCCAGGGTGTCGCGGGCCTCGATCTCCCAGATCAGCGCCTGGGCGCGCGTGGCGGCCAGCTGCTGCGGGGCGGTGACGTCCCAGTGCGCCTCGCGCGCCTCGCCGGCGGGGATGTCGAGGGTCTGCGGCTTCAGTTCCAGCAGCGTGGCGCGCGGCGCCAGTTCCACCTGCATCGGCCTGGCGGTGGTGTTGCGCAGCGTCAGCATGGCGCGGAACTGATCGCCCTCGCGCACCAGCGGCGGCAGGCCGCTGATGATCTGCAGGTCCTGCGTGGCGCGGATGGCGGTCTGGCCGGTGCCGAACAGGCCGGTGCCCATGTCGGCCACGGCGACGATCTGGAAGGTGGTCAGCGCGTCGTTCAGCGGCACCTCCACCCGCGCCTGACCTTGCGCGTCGAGCTGCAGGCTGGGGCGCCACAGCAGCAGGGTGTCGAGCAGCTCGCGCGTGGGGCTGCCGCGGCCGCCGTCGCCGCCGGCGGGCACGGCCTTGCGGCCGTAGTGGCGGCGGCCGACGATCTCCATCTGGGCGGTGGCGGTCTCCACGCCCCAGGCGCGGCGCTGCAGCATGGCGTCGAGCAGCTTCCAGCTGCCGTTGGGCATCAGCTCCAGCAGCGACTGGTCCACGGCGGCCAGCGCCACCTCGGCATGGGCGGCGGGCTGGCCGTCGGGGCGCTGGACGCTGATGGTGACCTGCGCCTTGCCGCGCACCGGGTAGCTGTCCTGGTCGGCCTTGACCTGCACCGCCAGCTCGTTGGCCTGGCTGGCCACGCGCAGCTCGGCCATGCCGAGCCGGAAGGCGGGCTTGCTCAGGTCGACCAGCGGCGTGGCGGCCACGTATTCCTGGCTGTCGTGCCAGAAGGCGCGCCACCATTCGCGCGGCGCCTTGTAGCCCCAGGTGAAGAAGCTGTACCAGGGCACCTCGCGCAGGCGTCCGCGCAGCGCCAGCACGCTGACGTAGACGTTGGGGCCCCAGGCCTCCTGCACCTTCAGCGACACCGTGGGGTCGTCGCCGCGCAGCTCGACCACCTCGGTGTGCACGATGCCTTCGCGCTCCACCGCCACCAGGGCGGTGGCGTGGCGGAAGGGCATGCGCACCTGCAGCTGGGCGGTGTCGCCGGGCTGGTAGCGCTTTTTCTCGGCCAGCACGTCCATGCGGTCGTGGTTGTCGCCGCCGAACCACAGCTCGCCCTGGCGCGTGACCCACACCGAGCCGGCGGCCTGCGCCGGGCGGCCCTGGTCGTCGCGGGCGGTGACCACCAGCTCGATCTCGCCCGGCTGGGTGATCTTCACGTCGCAGCTGAGCAGGCCGCGCGCGTCGCTGCTGCCGGTGCACAGCGTGCCCAGGTCCTGCGTCTCGGTGCGGTTGTCGTAGGTGTAGAAGCCGCCCACCAGGCGCTTGCGGCTGGTGGTGGTGACGCGGGCCACGGCGCGCACGTCCAGCGGCACGCCGGCCTTGGGCCGGCCGTTCAGATCCAGCGCCAGCGCCTGCAGCTGCACCGCATGGCTGGCCGAGACCCAGCCCTCGGTCTTGATGCCGGGCACCACGCCGGCCGGCCACAGCGTGGTGGTGCCGCGCAGGGTCTGGACTTCGCCGTTGGGGTCGGCAAAGCGGGTTTCGATCAGCAGCTCCTGCGGGCGCGCGGCGGGCTTGAGGTCGGCGATGGTCACTTTGGCGATGCCGTTGCCGTCCAGCGTGGCGGCCAGCTTGTCGGCCACCACGCGCTGGTCCTGGCTGGCGCTGGCTTCTTCCTCGCCGCCGTCGCCGCCCTGGCGGCTGCCGCGCGGTGGGCTGAAGCTGAAGTCCTCGTAGTCGGCAAAGCGCAGCCATTTCTCGCGCGCCAGCGCCGTCACCCGCACCGGCAGGCCGGTGGCCGGCCCGCCCGAGACGTAGTTGATCTGCACCTGCACCGGCACGCTGGTGGCGCCGATCAGCGGCGCCTGGCTGTCCGGGCCGACCTGGCCCTGCAGCACCGGCAGGCGGAACTCCTCGACCCGGAACTGGCCAGATCGCAGGCTGCGTGGGTAGTCGTCGTCATCGCCCTTGGCCGGGGTGCGGCGCAGCGCCACCTGGTACACGCCGAGCCTGGCCGACGGCGGAATGGCGAACTCGGATTCGGCGCTGCGCCCGCCGGTGGCGGTGTCGCGCCAGCGCAGGGGCTGGGTGTATTCCTGCCCGCTGCCGACGTGGGTGATGACCAGCTTGTCGGGGTTCTTTGCCGGCAGGCCGAAGCCGCTGCCGGTTTCGGCGCGCAGCAGGTGCTTCATCGACACCGTCTCGCCGGCGCGCAGCAGGGTGCGGTCGAACACGGTGTGGGCGCGCGTGTCGGGCTGCGGCTCCAGGCTGGTGGCGACGTCGAAGCGCCAGGGCTCGATGCCCTTTTGCCACGACGACCAGGTGAAGGC
>JAEXBL010000289.1 GCA_023394015.1 Pseudomonadota bacterium
GGCCTGGGAAGCCCTGCCGGACGAGGCGCGCCGGCGCGCCATGGCCGACGTGGCGCAAATCCTGCAGGACAATGCCGAGTACCTCGCGGACTGGGTCACGCGCGAGCAGGGCAAGCCGCTGGGCGGCCTGGGCCCCGCCGAGATTCCGGGCGCGCGCTACGAACTGGCGGGCTGCGTGGCCTGGACCCAGGCGCCGGCGGCCATGCCGCTGCACGACGAAACCGTTTTCGAGGACGACAGCCGGCGCGACGTGATCCAGCGCAAGCCCTACGGAGTGATCGCCGCCATCGCGCCGTGGAACTGGCCGCTGCTGATCGCGATCTGGCAGATCATTCCGGCCCTGCGCACCGGCAACACCGTCGTGCTCAAGCCGTCGGAATACACCAGCATCGCAAGCCTGGAAATGATCCGCCTGATCGCAGCGGCGCTGCCGCCGGGCGTCATCAACACCGTGGCCGGGGCCGGCGCCACCGGCGCGGCACTGATCGCCCAGCCGGGCATAGACAAGATTCTGTTTACCGGTTCCGGCCGGACCGGTTCGCTCATCGCAGGCACGGCGGCGCAGATGCTGCGGCCCACGACCATGGAGCTGGGCGGCAACGACGCCGCCATCGTCCTGGACGACGCCGATCCCGCCCGGATCGCCACGGGACTCTTCTGGGGCGCGTTCCTCAACATGGGCCAGACCTGCGCCTGCATCAAGCGTCTGTACGTGCCCGACAGCCTGCACGACGCCGTGGTCGCGCAGCTCAAGCAATTGGCGGCTTCCATGCCCATGGGCAATGGGTTGGAGCCCGGCGTGGCCATCGGGCCGATCCAGAACCGTCCTCAGCACCAGCGCATCGTCCGGCTGGTCGAGCAGGCCCGGGCGCAAGGCGCGGTGGTGGAGTGCGGCGGCGCGCCGGCGGACGGTCCGGGCAATTTCTATCCCGTCACCCTGGTGACCGGCATCGCAGACGGCGCGGCGCTGGTCGACGAAGAGCAGTTCGGTCCGGTCCTGCCCATCATCCGCTACACGGACCTGGACGCCGCGATCGCCAGCGCCAACCGCCTGGACCTGGGCCTGGGCGCGTCGGTCTGGTCGTCCGATCCGGATCGGGCCGCGTCGGTTGCCGACCGCCCGCAGGCGGGCACGGTCTGGATAAACCAGCATGGCGCGGTGCACCCCGCGGTGCCGTTCGGCGGCATCAAGGGCTCCGGCTGGGGCGTGGAGTTCGGCCTGGAGGGACTGAAGGGCGTCACCCGGCCCAAGGTCATCAGCCTGGCCAAGGCCTAGCCGGCGCGCGGCCCGGCGCCGGCGGAATCAGCGCGCCAGCAGCGCCTGCGCCTGGGCCGCGATGTTCAGGTCGATGGCGGCGTCGTCGCCATCGTTCAGGTACCAGGCGGCGGACAGCCCGCACCAGGCCACCACCCATTGCAGCAGCCGGCGGCGCTCCAGGCCGGCTTGCCCGGCCACGATCTCCAGGCGCCGCTCGAAGCGGCCGGGCACGATGGCCACCGGCGGTTCGGGGTCCGACAGATCCGGGTTGCAGAAGATGTTTGCGTAGTCGAACGCGCGCTCGCCATACAGGCGCTTGGGATCGATGACCAGCCAGCCGCGAGCGCCGAAGTCCAGGATGTTGTCGTGGTGCGCGTCGCCATGCAGCACCGCCAGGTCCCGCTGGCTGTCGAGCAGGACGCGGGCATGGCGGGCGCTCTCGGCCAGGATGCCGCCGCGCGCGCGGGCGGCGGGCCAGAGATCGGCGAACCAGGACTCCAGCGGGCGCAGTTCGGGCAAGGGCTTGGCCCGCGGCGCATGCAGTTCCTGAAGCACGCCGCAGATGATGCGCGTCGCCTCGTCGTCGCGGCCGTTGCGCGCATACTCCGCCAGCGAGCGGCCGCCGGTGGCGCGCTCCAGCACAATGGCCTCGTCGTCGTGCGCGAGCACGCGCGCCGCGCCGTGCCCGTCCCACCAGCGCATCAGCACGCCGCCCTGTTTTTCATCTTCCTCGTGAGAGACCTTGAGCATGGCGGGCTGGCCGCGATGCAGCACCGGCAGCAGCCGCGCCGCATGGGTGACGATGGGGGCGCCGTCGGGCGTCAGATTCCAGCGGGACAGGTAGGCGTCGAACATGGCAGCCGTGGCGGTCTTGATCGGAAGGCCTATGGTAGTGGAAGCGGCGCTCGGCTCCGGCTCAGCGCGCGCCGCGACCCGGCAGCAGCCCGGTGAGCGCCGCGGCCAGCAGATTGACCGCGGTGCTGATGGCGATGGGCAGCGCGTAGCCGCCGCGCAGGTCATAGGCGTAGCCGGCCGCAACCGGGCCGATCAGGGTGCCGAACGCCACGCTGGTGTACAGCACGCCGATGATGCCGCTGACATGGCGGCCGCCGAAGTAGTCCATGACCACGGCAGGCAGCAGCGCGACCCAGCCGCCGTAGAACAGACCGAAGGCCAGCGCGAACAGCGCCAGCGTCCAGAACTGGCCGCAGGCGCCCCATAACGCCAGCGTCGCCGCCATGCCGGCATACATGGCGGCCAGCGACGCGCGCCGGCCCAGGCGGTCGGCCAGCGCGCCCAGCAGATAGCGGCCGGCCGTGCTGCCCGCGCCTATCGAGCCCAGCAGCAGTACGGCGAGCGCGGGCTCGATGCC
>JAEXBL010000291.1 GCA_023394015.1 Pseudomonadota bacterium
GTGCTGCCGCTGCTGCGCGCGCGCGGCCTGTGCCGGCCGGCGCCCGAGGCCGATGCACATCCCCTGAGACCACCCAAGGACACCCCATGAACATCACCAAGGACTGCGCCGTCACCCTCGCCTACCGCATCACCAGCCTGCAGGGCAAGCCGCTGGACAGCGGCACCACCGCCTACCTGCACGGCGGCTACGGCAACCTGTTCGACAAGGTCGAGGCCGCGCTGGAAGGCCAGGCCGTGGGACACCGCGTGGCCATCGAGTTGAGCGCCGCCGAGGCCTTTGGCGAGCGCGACGAGGCGCTGGTGCGCACCATCCCCAAGGCCGAATTTCCGCCCGGCGTGAAGGTGGGCGGCCAGTTGCAGGGCGTGGGCCCGTCGGGCGCGCCGCAGGTCTACCACGTGGTCAAGATCAAGGGCCCCGAGGTGCACCTGGACGGCAACCACCCGCTGGCCGGCCAGGCGCTGCGCTTTGCCGCCACCGTGAAGGCCGTGCGCGCCGCCAACGCCGAGGAGATTGCGCACGGGCATGTGCATGGCGCCCATGGCCATGAACATTGAAGCACCCCCTGTGCGGCTCACGCCGCCACGTGCTCGCCGCCAGAGGCGGCTCTTGGGCGTGACTTTGCTTCAATCAATGACCGGCGCTTTCGCGCCATGACCAATGACAAAGCGCCGTGCGGGTCGATAACTTTTGTCATTTGTCATGCGCTCGTCAGAGCGCAGTCATTCGTCATGTGCTTCTTGCACAGCGCCATGGCTCACGGACACGTACACCTGCGCGACTGCCGGCCCCGGCCGTTTGCGCTAGGCTCGGCGCGCCATGCCCAGCACGCCTTCGCCGCCCGCCACCCTGCCGCTGCGCACCGCCTGGCTGATGCTGCTGGCGCTGACCAGCGCGTTCACGCTCAGCCAGTCGTTCCGCACGGTGGCGGCCATCATGGGACCGCCGCTGGCGGGGCAGTTGCAGCTGTCGCCGCAGCAGCTCGGGCTGTGGGCGGCGGCGTACCACTTCTCGTTCGGGGTCATGCAGCTGGTGATGGGCGTGTCGCTCGACCTGATGGGCGTGCGGCGCACCATCCTGGCGGCGTTCCCGATGGCGATTGCCGGGGCGCTGCTGTCCTCGCAGGCCGACAGCTACGCCATGCTGATGCTGGGCCAGATGCTGATCGGCACCGGCTGCGCGCCGGCCTTTCTGGTGTGCACGGTGTTCATCAGCCAGCACTTTCGCGGCGACCGCTTCACCGCCACCTCGGGCCTGGTGATGAGCATCAGCGGCCTGGGCGTGCTGGCCACGGCCACGCCGCTGGCCTGGCTGATCGAGGCCAGCCACTGGCGCTGGGGCTTCGGCGTGCTGGCCGCCGCCAGCGCGCTCGCCTGGATGGCGATCTGGCGGCTGGTGCACGAGCCGGCGCCCGCCGCCGCGCACCCGCCGGGCGGCGCGCGGCCATCGCCGCTGGCGGCGCTGCGCGAGCTGCTGGGCTTGTTCAGGCTGCCGCACACCGCCGGGCTGGTGGCCTACGCGGCGGTGGCGTATGCCGGCTTCATCACCTTGCGCGGGCTGTGGCTGGGGCCGCTGCTGGTGGAGCGCCACGGCTTCAGCCTGGTGCAAAGCGGCCACGTCGCCTTCGTCATGACGCTGGCCAGCATGCTCAGCCCGGCCGTGTTCGGCCGGCTCGACCCCGGCGGCGCGCGGCGCGTGCGCTGGCTGCTGGGCTTTGCCGTGGTCGCCGCACTGACGGTGGGCGTGATGGGCGTGGTGCGCATCGCCTGGGTCGACGTCGCGCTGGCGCTCGCCTTCGGCATGCTGTCGGGCTACGGCGTGCTGCAGTACGGCTACGTGCGCGACGCCTATCCCGAGGCGGTGCGTGGGCGCGCGCTGTCGTTGTTCACCATGGCCATGTTCCTGGGCATCTCGCTGATGCAATGGGCCAGCGGCCTGGCCGCCAGCCTGGCGCCACGCGTCGGCCTGGAGCCCTTCAGCGCCGCGCTGCTGACCATGAGCGCCATGCTGCTGCTGGGCGCGCTGGCGTTCTGGAAGCTGCCGCGGGCCGACGGCCCGGCCCACGCCGCTGGTTGACCGCCGCCGCGCGGCCCGCACCCGCCGTTACACGCCCGGCAGCGGCGCCGGGCATACTGGCGCGATTCCCAACCTGTTCAAGGACGTCCCACCATGCGATTCATCCGCTCCTTTCTCGCCGGCGCCGGTCTGCTGGCCGCCGCTTGGGCGCTGGCCGGCTGCGGCGCCACGCCGCACAACCCCGACACCGCCGGCACCGGCTCGGGCGTCACCGTCTACGGCACGGTGGACGCGGGCGTGGGCCGGGTGCGCCACTGAGCCCAGAGACCCGGCCACACGGCAAATTCAATAGCTGCCATCGCAGCGAACACAAGGGCCAGGGCCGACTTGCGTGTCCAGCCCGCCGCCACCAACCATGCGCCGCCTGACCCACGCCCCCAATGCCGCCATCGCGCAGATCTGGGCCGATCTGCTGTGCGAGGCCGGCTACCCGACCACGGTGGAGCGGCGTTTTCTGTCCAGCGTGGCCGGCGAGTTGCCGCCCGACCAGTGCCTGCCCGAGCTGTGGCTGCGCCACCCCGAGCACGAAGCCGCCGCCCGCGCCCTGCTCGACGAGCTGGCCCGCGTGCCGCAGCGCCGCTGGCAATGCCCGCAGTGCGGCGAGCAGATCGAAGGCGGCTTCGAGCAGTGCTGGGCCTGCGGGGCACTGATGCCGGCGCCGGCATGAGGCCCGCCCGCCAACCGCACCCCTACTTTGGTCGGGTGGTCTGCTGGTGCGGACGTTGTTAGGGTTCCGGTTTTTCTGCACGAGGTTTTGTACATGCCCACTGCCAGCCCCACCCCTGCCCTGCTGCCTTTTCGCCCGCTCGGCGCGATCTGTCTTGCCACGCTCATCGCCGCCTGCGGCGGCGGCGACGATGACCCCTCCACGCCGCCCGGCGACAGCCTGCCCGAGGCCGCTTCCACCTTCGCCGGCACATGGGTGTCGACGCGCTGCAGCGCCAGCAACAGCCGCGAGCGCCTGCAAGCCAGCAAGACGGGGGACAACCGGTTGAGCGCCACGCGCGGTGTCACGCAGTACGCCGGCACGGGCTGCACAGGCCGCGTGGCCAGTGAATCCAGCCAACCCAACCCCTCCAACGTACAGTTCGAGGGCTTGATCACCCACGAAGGCGTCAAGTTCGCTCGCGGCACCAATGCTGGTGCCGCAGAGGTCTGGGGTCTGGATACCGAGCGCCGCCTGCTGTGCCGCCTGACCGGCTCCGAAGTGAGCGCTGGCGCCAGCGATGCGGCGCTGGTCGATCGCCTGAACGCCAAGGCCGACGCCAACGACTGCTACCAGCCCTTCGTGGCCCCCGTCCCGGGCCCTTCGCCGGACCCGGACCCATCGCCTGACCCGGGAGTCGGCACGGGTGCGGCCCTGCTGGGCCAGTACTGGTCGCCTGGCAATGGCTGCACCAGCACAGACGGCGGCCACGCACTGCCCAACTCGCAATCGAAGCGTGGCGTGACCAGCGTTTACCCAGGCGACAACGCCATGACCGTGCGCGTTCGCGAGCAGTGGTACGAATACACGGGCCCCGGCTGCACCGGCCAGGCCACGCTTCTGGATATCGTGGGCATTCCCGTCGGCTCGGCGGACGAGATCATCACGCTGCAGCCAGCGCAGCGTATCGGCGGCCACAACGCGCACCGTTTCACCAGCGCGTCGCACACCGGGAGCGGCAGCATTTCTTACAACGCGGGTGTGCTCACCACGCTGGGCGGGGGCAAGCTTTGCATGGCTTGGTCAAGCGTCATGACACCGTCGCCCGCCCCGCTGCCCAGCGATGCGGAGGCGGCTGAGCTGATGCAAGTCATCACGGCCGAGCCGGCACGGCAGTGCCTGCCCCGCATCGTGTCGCCAACGCAGATGTGAGCTTGGCCTCTGGGCGCCGGGGCGCGCCCCCCCCCCCCCCCCCCCCCGAAAAA
>JAEXBL010000300.1 GCA_023394015.1 Pseudomonadota bacterium
CTGGAACGCCTGCGGCAAGCCCGCCAGCTTGTAATGCGCGCGCAGAAAGCGGTTGCACAGGCCGTGGAAGGTGCCGATCCACATGCCGCGCACGTTCAGCGGCAGCATCGCCGCCAGGCGCGCCACCATCTCCTTGGCCGCCTTGTTGGTGAAGGTGACGGCCAGCACGCCGCCGGGCGACACCTGGCCGGTCTGCAGCAGCCAGGCGATGCGGGTGGTAAGCACCCGCGTCTTGCCCGAACCGGCGCCGGCCAGGATCAGCGCGTGCTCGGGCGGCAGGGTGACGGCGGCTTTTTGCTCGGGGTTCAGGCCGGCCAGGATCGGCAGCTCGGTGCCGGCCGGCACGTGGGTGAAAGAAGGCATCCGGGGATTGTAGGAAGGCCGCCCGGCCCACCGATGGCCTACCATCGGCCCATCACCACAGGAGGCAGGACATGGACACGACCACCTACCGACAGGGGCTGGCCGCTCTGGCAGCCGCCACCGCACTGGCCCTGGGCGCCTGCGGCGGCAGCGATTCGGAGCAGGACAGCGCTTCGGCACCACCCCAGCAACCGGCGCCCAAGTTCACCTACACGCCCGATCCTGAAGTCTGCGCCTGGGTGGATGCGCATGTCCCACCGTTCGAGTGGCCGGCCGACCGGGTAGGTCCGCGCAACTGGCCCGAGGTGGCGCCCATCGTCACCTACGCGCACCCCGAGCGCGACGAGCACGGCGTGCCACGCTACACGCTGTGGTCCAACTACTGGGTGCTGACCGAGCGCTACGAACCCATTGCGACAGCCCTGGGTCTGGGGGTATCGGCGGTGGACTTGTGGGCGCAGCAAGTGGCGTGCAACCATGCATTGGTGGTCGAGCGTGTGGGCCCCTACTACCTGCAGGCCTTCATGCCGGACGAGGTCGCTGTGCGCATCGCGCACGAACAATACACAGCGAGAGTCAAACAGACCGACCTTTGTGCGTCACAAGGCCACTTCACGGGCATGCCACCGCCACCGCGCCCGCCGGAATGCGATGCGCCCGCCGAGTAGCGGTTATTGGCGCGAACCACCGGCACCAGCCAGCAAGCTCGCTAGAATCAAGCACCGGGCCCAAGTTTTCTTGGCCCGGTTTTTTGTGCCCGCCACAAAAGGCCGCGGCCAGGCCAAGCGCCCATTTGTTTGACTGCAAAGGAGCTTGGTTCACATGCAAATCTTCGATTACGACCAGGTGCTGCTGCTGCCGCGCAAGTGCCGCGTGCAAAGCCGCAGCGAGTGCGATGCCAGCGTCGAGTTCGGCCCGCGCCGCTTCAGGCTGCCGGTGGTGCCGTCCAACATGAAGACGGTGATCGACGAGCCGATGTGCGAATGGCTGGCGACCAACGGCTACTTCTACGTGATGCATCGGTTCGACCTGGACAACCTCGCCTTCGTGCGCACCATGAAGGCCAAGGGCCTGTTCGCCTCGATCTCGGTCGGCATCAAGCCTGCGGACGTCGCCACCATCGAGCAGCTGGCGGCCGAGCAGCTGGTGCCCGACTACATCACCATCGACATCGCGCACGGCCACGCCGATTCGGTGCGCGAGATGATCCGCCACATCAAGAAGAAGCTGCCCGAATCGTTCGTCATCGCCGGCAACGTGGCCACACCCGAGGCGGTGATCGACCTGGAGAACTGGGGCGCCGACGCCACCAAGGTGGGCGTGGGGCCGGGCAAGGTCTGCATCACGCGGCTGAAGACGGGCTTTGGCACCGGCGGCTGGCAGCTTTCCGCGCTCAAGTGGTGCGCCCGCGTGGCGACCAAGCCCATCGTGGCCGACGGCGGCATCCGCCACCACGGCGACATCGCCAAGAGCGTGCGCTTTGGCGCCACCATGGTGATGATCGGCTCGCTGTTCGCCGGGCACGAGGAATCGCCCGGCCGCACGGTCGAGGTCGATGGCGCGCTGTTCAAGGAGTACTACGGCTCGGCCAGCGACTTCAACAAGGGCGAATACCGCCAC
This sequence comes from Pseudomonadota bacterium, assembly GCA_023394015.1. GTDB lineage: Bacteria > Pseudomonadota > Gammaproteobacteria > Burkholderiales > Burkholderiaceae_C > Ottowia. The sequence continues at coordinate 1,984 of JAEXBL010000300.1, forward strand.
GTCGAGGGCAAGCGCATCCTGGAGCCGATCAAGGGCAAATTGGCCGACACGCTGGTGGAGATGGAGCAGGACGTGCAAAGCTCCATCAGCTACTCGGGCGGCAAGAAGCTGATGGACGTGCGCACGGTGAACTACGTCATCCTGGGCGGCGACAACGCGAGCGAGCATTTGCTGATGTGATTGCGGTGGCGCCCGCCCTTCGAGCGCAGGCAGCCACGCCCCTCACAGCATCCGCCCCGCGGCGTTCAGCATCAGCATCGCCCCGCTGACGATGAGCAGCGCGCAGATCACGCGCCGCAGCGCCTCGGTGGGCACGCGGTGCGCCAGCGCGTGGCCGGCCAGCACGCCGCCGACGGCGATCGGCAGCAGCCACAGCAGGCGCTGCCCCATCACCGGGCTGCTCAGCCGGCCGTGGGCGGCCATCATGGCCAGCACCGCCAGCACGGCGACGACCGCCAGCGCCGGGGTGGTGGCGCGCATGGCGCGCGCGTCCAGGCCGCGGCGCGCCAGCCAGGCC
>JAEXBL010000304.1 GCA_023394015.1 Pseudomonadota bacterium
CTGTAGCCGTCCTTGAAGCCCTCGACCTTGAAGTCGCGCCCCACCAGCGCGCCGAGGAAGGAGCCGATGAACACGCCGGGCAGCATGCCGGCGTCGAAACCGAAGGCCGGTGCCGGGCTGGCCAGCACGCGCATCAGCCACTCGGCCGAGGGGCCGCTGAAAGTCAGGCCCTGGATCTGCACCGGGTCGAAGCTGGCCTGCGACACCGCGTAGCTGAACCACCAGGCGCTCGCCACCGCCAGGCCCGTGCCGACGCCGCCGATCCACATCCAGCGCCGGTTGCCGCTGCGCAGCGAGAAGATCACCGCCACCACCAGCCACAGCAGGCCGAAGACCAGCCCATCCACATGGCCCGCGCCCACGCGCGCCAGCACGTCGCGCGCGGCGCCGCCGTCCACCGTCCACCAGCCGGAGATCTCATGGCGCAGCGGCGCCAGGCTACCCGCCAGCGCCGCCTGCGCGGTGACGGCGAACACCAGGCCCGACAGCAGCGCGCGCAGGTTGCCGTTGGCCGACAGCACCAGCAGCCGGCTGGCGCAGCCGCGCGTCATGATCATGCCGACGCCGAACAGCAGGCCGCCCACCAGCGCGCCCGACAGGCTGCCGCGGTTGGCGAGCTGGCGCGCGCCGCTCACGTCCAGCCAGCCGGCCAGGATCAGCGCCTGCACGGCCACCAGCGCGCTGGCAAAGGCCAGCAGCCACACCGACAGCTTTTCGCCGAACTTGCCGTGCCAGAACTCAATGACGGCCGCGCGCAGGCAAAAGCGCGAGCGCTGCGCGAAGAAGCCGAACATCACGCCGATGAGGGCGCCGCCCACCGCCAGCACCGCCGTGGTGCCATGGTGTTCCACCCAGCTTGCCAGTTCGGAGTCCATGTTCAATAATTAATTCAGTAATAACTGATGGATATTAAGAGCCCATGATGCCGCCTGTGATTGATCGCCGTCAACTCCTCCAGCGCTGTGCCTGCGTGGCGTTCGGCGGGGCGGTGTGGGCGCGCTATGCCGACGCCACCGCCCAGCCGGCACCGCCACCCGAGATGGTGGCCCGCGAGGCGGCGCCCGGCTGCTGGTACGTGGAAGGCCTGTCGGCGCTGGGCTCGCCGGCCAACCAGAACTTCATTTCCAACGCCGGCTTCATCGTCACCTCGGCCGGGGTGGTGGTGGTCGATGCGCTGGGTTCGCCGGCGCTGGCCGAGCGCCTGCTGGCCGAGATCAAGAAGGTCACGCCGCAGAAGGTGACGCACGTGATCGTCACCCACTACCACGCCGACCATGTGTACGGCCTGCAGGTGTTCGAGCAGGCGGGCGCGCGCATCATCGCGCACCAGGCCGGCCGCGAGTACCTGAATGCCGACACCGCGCGCCTGCGCCTGCAGGCCTCGCGCCAGGAGCTGGCGCCCTGGGTCAACGAGAAGACGCGCCTGGTCGGCGCCACCGAGTGGATCGACGGCCGCCGCGAGCTGACGGTGGGCGACACGCAACTGGTGCTGCAGCCCGTGGGCCCGGCCCACACGCCGGAGGACCTGGTGGTCTACCTGCCGCAGCGCCAGGTGCTGTACGCGGGCGACCTGGTGTTCCGCAGCCGCATCCCCTTCGTCGGCCAGGCCGACAGCCGCAACTGGATCGTCTCGCTCGACAAGCTGCTGGCCTTCGACACCCGCGTCATCATCCCCGGCCACGGGCCGGTCTCCTCCGAGGCGCGGGCCGACATGCAACTCACGCGCGACTACCTGGTCTACCTGCGCAAGGTCATGGGCGAGGCCGCGCGCGATATGACACCGTTCGACGAGGCCTACCAGGCCACCGACTGGAGCCGGTTCGAGCACCTGCCCCTGTTCACCGCCGCCAACCGCATGAACGCCTACAACACCTACCTGCTGATGGAGCACGACCACGAATGAGCACGCCCCAAGATGGCAAGCACTGGTCGCGGCGCCGGAACCTGCAGGCGCTGGGGGCGCTGGTGCTTGGCGGCACGGTGGGGGCGGGGGCGGCGCGCGCTGCCGACCGCAAGCTGCCGCTGTCCGCCTCGCTGCAGGCCGAGTTGGCCCGCGCGCTGAAGTCGCGCCAGCCCCTGGTGGTGCTGGTCAGCCTGCACCGCTGCCCCTGGTGCGACGAGGTGCGCAACAACTACCTGGCGCCCATGCAGGCGCAGGACGGCCTGCCGGTGGTGCAGGTCGACATGCTCAGCCCCGCCGGCACGCGCGGCCTGCAGGGCGAGGCCACCACCCACGATGCCCTGGTGCGCGGCTGGGGCGTGAAGATCGCGCCCACCGTGCTGTTTCTCGGCCCGGGCGGCCAAGAAGTGGCCGAGCGGCTGGTGGGCGGCTCGCCGGACTTCTACGCCGCCTACCTGGACAACCGGCTGGCCGAGGCGCGCAAGGCGCTGGGCCAGTGAGCTTGAGGGTGGGCATTTTCGGGCTGCCGCGCTGACGCCGCAGGCGCGGGCAGCTTCCATGAAAAGCAGCCATCCCAAAGGCTGCTCGAACCAGGAGACAAAGGCATGCAACACGCTTTCCGAATCCGCGCCTGGTGGGCCGCCGGCCTGCTGTGCGCTTCCATGGGCGCGGCCGCGCAAGGCCCGGCCATCTTCAAGGAGGCCGACCTGAAGCTGGGCGAGAAGCTCATCGCTGAGAACAAGTGCAGCGAGTGCCACGCCAAGAAATGGGCCGACGACGGCAACGCCATCTACCGCCCTCAGGGCCGCATCAACACCGCCGGCCTGCTGCGCGGCATGGTCGAGCAGTGCAACACCGAGATGAACATGGGCCTGTTCCCCGAAGAGGTGACGGCCGTGGCCGCTGTGCTGAACCGCGACCACTACCGCTTTGCGGAATAGGGCCGGGCTGCCGCCCGCTCCACCACCGGCCCGGGTGTCACCTGTGTGACTCCGGGCGCCGCCATGGGGATAACCCCTGAGGGCGGCAGGGTGAATCTGGCTTAATATCAGCGGTTGCGCATATAAAGATTCGTAGATTCATGTCCCAAGACCAACTTCAACCCGCGCCGGCCAGCGTCCCGAGCGGGCGTCTGCGCAAGGCGCCCGAGAGCTTCTTGGACCATGCCGGCGTTCGCACCGTGTTTGCCGAAGGCAAGCGCGGCCGGCGCGACTTCATCCGCGGCGCCTTTGCCGCCGCCCTGGCCGGCGGTGCCGCGGCACGGGCCTCGGCGCAGGGCGCCGTCACCGGCGATGGCGATCCGGCCATCCTGAACCTGCCGGCGCACAGCACCGGCCTGGGTCAGCCGGTGGTGACCGACGGCTACGGCCTGCCCTCCAAGTACGAGGGCAACGTGCAGCGCCGCCAGAGCCCGGGGCTGACGCAGTCCAACCAGTCCTCGGTGTCGTTCGCGCCGCTGCAGTCGCTGTTCGGCATCGTCACGCCCAGCGGGCTGCACTTCGAGCGCCACCACCAGGGCTGGTGGGACGTCGATCCGGCGCAGCACCGCTTCATGGGCAACGGCATGGTCAAGTCGCCCAAGGTGTTCACCATGGACGAGATCATGCGCCTGCCCAGCGTCAGCCGCTTCTACTTCATCGAGTGCGGCGCCAACACCGGCATGGAGTGGGGCAACGTGGCCGTGCCCACCTGCCAGTACACGCACGGCATGCTGTCGTGCAGCGAGTTCACCGGCGTGCCGCTGATCACCCTGCTGGAACTCGCCGGCGCCGACCTGAAGGGCGGAAAGTTCGTGCTGGCCGAGGGCGCCGACGGCTCGTCGATGACTCGCACCATTCCCATGAGCCTGGTCACCAGCGGCCAGGTGCTGGTGGCCTACGGCCAGAACGGCGAGATGCTGCGCCCCGAGAACGGCTACCCGCTGCGCCTGGTGGTGCCGGGCGTGCAGGGCGTGAGCTGGGTCAAGTACCTGCGCCGCGTCGAGGTGGGCGACAAGCCCTGGGCCACCAAGGACGAGGCGATCCACTACATCGACCTGCTGCCCGACGGCACGCACCGCCAGTACACCAGCATCCAGGAGTGCAAGAGCGTCATCACCACGCCCTCGGGCGGCCAGGTGCTGCTGGACAAGGGCTTCTACAACTTGAGCGGCCTGGCCTGGTCGGGCCGCGGCAAGATCAAGCGCGTGGACGTGTCGGTGGACGGTGGCCGCAACTGGCGCAGCGCCCGGCTGGAGACGCCGGTGATGGACAAGTGCCTGACCCGCTTCAACCTCGACTGGGTGTGGGACGGCAAGCCCGCCATCGTGCAAAGCCGCGCCATGGACGAGACCGGCTACGTGCAGCCCAACTACAAGCAGCTGCGCGACGTGCGTGGCAACCGCTCCATCTACCACAACAACGCCATCCAGTCCTGGCTGGTGCAGGAAAACGGCGAGGTCAAGAATGTTCAGCTCTCGTAAGGTTTTCGCTGCCATCCTGATGGTCGCCTGCGCCGCATCGGCCAGCGCCCAGGGCAAATTTCCCGGCATCGGCCGCGACGCCACGCCCAAGGAGGTGGCGGCCTGGGACATCGACGTGCGGCCCGACTTCCAGGGCCTGCCGCCCGGCAGCGGCAAGGTGTCGGTGGGCCAGGACATTTGGGAAGACAAGTGCGCCACCTGCCACGGCTTCTTCGCCGAATCCAACTCGGTGTTCACGCCGCTGGTGGGCGGCACCACGGCAGAGGACGTCAAGACCGGCCGCGTCGCCAACCTGACGCGCACCGACTACCCCGGCCGCACCAGCTTGATGAAGGTGCCCACCGTCTCCACGCTGTGGGACTACATCAACCGCGCCATGCCCTGGGACAAGCCCAAGTCGCTCAAGCCCGACGAGGTATACGCGGTCACCGCCTTTCTGCTCAACCTGGCCAACGTGGTGCCGGACGACTTCACCCTGTCCGACAAGAACATCGCCGAGGTGCAGGCGAAGATGCCCAACCGCAACGGCATGACCACCAAGCACGCCATGTGGCCCGGCAAGGAGCTGAACGGCACCGACAAGCCCGACGTGGTCGGCACCGCCTGCATGAAGGACTGCCCGGAGCTGAAGATCAGCTCGCGCCTGCCCGAGCACGCGCGCGATGCGCACGGCAACCTGCGCGAGCAGAACCGCACCGTGGGCCCGCAGCGCGGCTCCGACACCACCAAGCCCGAGGGCAAGCTGGGCGATGCCGCCGGCGCCGTGAAGGTGGTGGGTGGCGCGGGCGGCCCGGTCAGCCCCAACGCGGCGGCGATCAAGCTGACGCAGCAGCACGCCTGCACCGCCTGCCATAACATCGAGGGCAAGCTGGTCGGCCCGAGCTTTGTCGACATCGCCAAGAAGCACAGCGGCAAGACCGAGTACCTGGCGGGCAAGATCAAGAGTGGCGGATCGGGCGTCTGGGGCGAAATCCCCATGCCGCCGCAGGACCTGCCGGACGCCGACACCCAGGCCATGGCCGCCTGGCTGGCGGCCGGGGCCGGCAAGTAAACACCGGGCCGGGCATGGGGATATTCCCCATGCGCGTGCCCGATCGAAGCATTAGCATTCACTTATTTACAGGAGAAGTACGATGCAGACACGTCGACAAACCCTCAAGCAAAGCGCTGTCGTGGCGGGCCTGCTGGCCGGCACCGGCCTGTTCCCCCAGTACGCGCTGGCTTTCAACAAGGCGGCCTTCGACGCCAAGAACCTGGGCGACGCGCTCAAGGCCCTGGGCGGCAATGCCGAGCCGGCCGAAAGCAGCGCCGTCACGCTGACGGCCCCCGACATCGCCGAGAACGGCGCCGTGGTGCCCCTGGCCGTGGCCAGCACGCTGCCCGGCGTCAAGCAGTTGCTGCTGCTGGTCGAGAAGAACCCCAACGCGCTGGTGGCCGTGTTCAACGTCAGCCCCGAGGTGGAGCCCAGCTTCGCCACCCGTGCCAAGATGGGCGAGTCCTCCGACGTCTACGCCGTGGCCATCACCGAAGACGGCAAGACGCACTACGCCAAGAAGGAAGTCAAGGTCACGCTGGGTGGCTGCGGCGGGTGATAGGGCCCCCCTGAGTCGCCTGCGGCGCCTTCCCCCAGGGGACAACGCCAGCGGCCAGGCCAAGCCCGTCCACGGCGTCCCGGAACGGCCTGCTCCGCGGCCACTCGAATCGTTTTGAACAGTATTGAATCAGGAGAATAGACATGGCAGATCCGATGCGAATCCGCGCTCAGGCCTCTGGCGACAAGGCCACGGTGCGCGTGCTGATGAGCCACGAAATGGAGTCCGGACAGCGCAAGGACGCGTCCGGCAAGCTGGTGCCGGCCTGGCACATCCAGGACGTCACCGCCAGCCTGAACGGCAAGCAGGTGTTTTCCTGCGAATGGGGCCCGGCGGTGTCGAAGAACCCGTTCCTGCAGTTCACCGTCAAGGGTGCCAAGGCGGGCGACAAGCTCAGCGTCACCTGGAAGGACAACAAGGGCGATACCCGCACCGACGAAGCCACGGTGTCGTAATCCGGCCCGTTGCCCCGCACACAGCAAAGGCGGGCGTGTCATCCGATCACGCTCGCCTTTGCTTTTGTTTTGCACAAGAAAACCGAGGAGATCAGCACGATGAGAAAGCTTCCCATGGCGCGCGCCGCGCTGGCGCTGATGGCGCCCGCCGTATGGCTGCTGGGCAGTGGCGCCCAGGCGCAGGAGAAGACCTCGATCGAGGCCATCGAGGAATACCGCGAGATGCTGCAGGACGGCAACCCCGCGGAACTGTTCGAGGCCAAGGGCGAGGAGCTTTGGAAAAAGCCGCGCGGCCCCAAGAACGCATCGCTGGAGAAATGCGATCTGGGCAAGGGCCCGGGCGTGGTCAAGGGCGCTTTCGTCGAACTGCCGCGCTACTTCAAGGACACCGGCAAGGTGCAGGACCTGGAGTCGCGCCTGCTGACCTGCATGCAGACGCTGCAGGGCATCGACCCGCAAGAAGTCGTCAAGGGCCAGTGGGGCCGTGGCGAGCGTGCCAACACCACCGCGCTGGCGACCTGGGTGGCGGCGCAGTCCAAGGGCCTGGCCTTCAACCTGCCGCAGTCGCACCCGCAGGAGCGCACCATGTACGAGGTGGGCAAGCGCCTGTTCTTCCAGCGCGGCGGCACGCACGACTTTGCTTGCGCCTCCTGCCACGGCGAGGAAGGCAAGCGCATCCGCCTGCAGGACCTGCCCCTGCTGACCAAGGCCCCCGGCGACGGCGTCGGCTTTGCCGCCTGGCCGGCCTACCGCGTCTCCAACGGCCAGATGTGGACCATGCAGCACCGCCTGAACGACTGCTACCGCCAGCAGCGCTTTCCCGAGCCCGATTTCGCCAGCGACGTGACCGTGGCGCTGGGCGTGTTCCTCGGCGTGAACGCCAAGGGCGACAAGTCCGCCGTGCCCACCATCAAGCGCTGAAGGAGACCCAAGACATGAGCAGAACCAAGCACATCCTGGCGCTGGCCGCAGCCACGGCCCTGGTGGCCGCCTGCGCCGGCAGCGGCGGCGCCGCCAGCCAGCTGTCCTCGGCCGAGCTGGACGCGCTGACGCAGAAGATCATCCAGGCCGACTTCCACGACAAGGGCATCGTCAAGGTCAGCGAGGCCCTGCGCGAAGACGAGACCACCCGCCTGTGCAACGCCGCCGACGTGGCCGGCAAGCCGCTGGACGACGCCACCGCCAAGCGCATCGAGGAGATGAACCTGAAGGCCATCAAGTGGCCGTCGGACGGCAAGTACCTGGGTGACTGGAAGGAAGGCGAGAAGATCGCCCAAAGCGGCCGCGGCATGACCTGGACCGACAAGGCCGGCAGCGTCAACGGCGGCAACTGCTACAACTGCCACCAGATCGACAAGAAGGAAATCTCCTTCGGCACCATCGGTACCAGCCTGTACAACTACGGCAAGATTCGCGGCGTGACCGACCCGAACAGCCCGGCGGCACAGGAAATGGTGAAGTACACCTGGGGCAAGATCTGGAACAGCAAGGCCTACAACGCCTGCTCCAACATGCCGCGCGCCGGCCACATGGGTATCCTCAACAAAGATCAGGTGCGCCACCTGGTGGCCCTGCTGCTCGATCCCAAGTCGCCGGTCAACCAGTAAACCCTGTCCCTTCAGCCCGGCCAGGCCGGGCTTTTTTGTCTCACATACATCAGTAAGTGCTGATA
>JAEXBL010000332.1 GCA_023394015.1 Pseudomonadota bacterium
CAATGGGGCAGTAGGGTCAACGCAGCTTCCGTGCCAGCCCCGCGCAGCGCGAGCGGCACGGCGGCAGCGCGTGCTGGCTTGGGATTTTGCCTGCTCTTGCCGCCCGCCCGGCGGGCGGCCCGCACCATTTCAGGCGCCAGGCTGCCCCAATCTGGTGCGCGGGGCGCGGATCTGTCCTGTACCGGCTCAGGGTCGCACCAGTTCCGGGCCGTAGCGCAGATCGAAGGGCCGCAGCCAGGCGCGCAGGTCGGCATAGGCTGGCGGCACCGCCTCGGCAGCGCCCTTGACCCCCAGCTCGATGTGCCGGCCGTGCTGCGGGTGATCGACGCTGGGCAGGCTGAACACCTTGACGCCGGGGTGCGCGGCCTCCACCCGCTCCATCACCGGCGCCAGCGTGGACTCGGCCGCGCCCAGGATGACGACCGAGCGCTCCTGCCACGCGCCGGGCCGAAAGCAGTGCGACCAGTGCGTGTCCAGGGCCCAGGCGATCATTGGCCAGGCCATGACCGGAAAGCCCGGCGTGAAGTAGATCGCCCCGCCCTGCCCGGCGGCGTGCGGCCCGGCCTGGGGCTGCGGCGCCCGGCAGAAGAAGCCCGGAATCTGGTTGTAGGCATTGGGCACCAGGCCCGCTCCTTCGGGCAGCACGCCCATGTTCAGCCGGTGCAGGTTGTCGGCGCGCTCGGGCTCCCAGGGCTGGCCCTCCTGCGCGGCCACCTGCTGCAGGCGCTGCCAGATCAGGCGCTGCGCCTCGGCGTGCGGCCGCAGCGGCACGCCCAGCGCGGCGGCGGCGCACTGGCGCGTGTGGTCGTCGGGCGTGGCGCCGATGCCGCCGGTGCAGAACACCACCTCGCCCGAGGCAAAGGCCTGCCGCAGCAGGGCCGTGAGGCGCGGCGGATCGTCGCCCACCAGCTGCGCCCAGGCCAGCGACAGGCCGCGCTCGGCCAGCAGCTCGATCACCTTGGCCAGGTGCTTGTCGGTGCGCTTGCCCGACAGGATCTCGTCGCCGACGACGATCAGGCCGAAGCGGGGCAACGGGGCGTCAGGGCTGGGGCTTGGCATCGCGCCAGGACACGTCGGTGATGGAAGTGCGCGCATCGGCCGGCGGCAGGCTGCCCGCTGGCGGCGACGTCGGTGGCTGGGCCGCGCGCAGCCGCTGGAGCGCGTCCAGGCAGTAGTGCGCGAACCACAGCGACGAGAACACGAAGACAAAGGTGTAGATCCAGATCGCCAGCGGCACCAGCACCACGAACAGCGCCGCAAACAGCACGCCCGAGGCCCACACGATGCTGGGCGCCGCACCCATGTAGCCGGTGGCAATGCCGATGGCCAGCAGCGGCCAGCGGTGCGCCTGCAGGATGGCCGCGCGCTCGGCGCTGCTGGCGTAGTCGGCCAGGGCGTCGAAGCTCATCACCCGGTAGGTCAGCCAGCCGAAGATCAGCGGCGGCAGCACCAGCACCAGCGGCGGGATCAGCCACAGCGGCAGCGTGACCAGCAGCGCCAGCACCGCCACCAGCAGCGCGCCGGCCGACCAGCCGACCGAGGCCAGCAGCGAGGCACCGCCCTGCCGCTGCAGGGCCGGAAAGCGCCGCTCGGCCACCATGCGGGCCAGCACCGGCGTCATCCACAGCGACACCAGCACCAGCGAGACCAGTACGATCACCGGCGTGGCCAGCACCGCCAGCGCCAGGGGCGCCAGCAAGGTCGCCAGCCCGCCCGGCCAGCCGATCTGCAGGCGCCCGTCCAGCCAGCCGAACACCGACCAGCCGGCCAGCGCCGCCTGCATCCAGGCCACCGCCCCGTCCCATAAGAAGTAGGCCAGCCCCAGCGCCAGCACGCTCATCACCGCCAGCGGCAGCAGGGTCATGCCGATCACGCGCGGCAGCAGCGCGTGGCCGAGGGCGCGCACAAAGGCGTCGAGAACGGGCTGGATCATGGGCCAAGCATAAGGCGCGGCCGGGCGGTGCGCTCACCCACCCAGCAGGCCCAGCAGCAGCGTGACCACCACCGCCAGCACGAGCAGCCCCAGCAGCGACACGGTGACCTGCAACGCCCACGCGCCCAGCACCACCACCAGCAGCTGAAAGCCCAGCGCGCAGCCGCCCAGCACGGCGCCGACCACGCCGGCACGCTGGTGGCGGCCGCCCGCCGACCAGGCCGCCAGGCCCAAGATCAGCGCCAGGGCGATCAGCAGCGCGCCCGCACCCAGCCACAACGACACGACACCTGCCTTCATGCGCCGTTCTCCAGGATGCGGTGGCCGGAAAACACACGCGGGTCGCGCCGTCTGGCGCTGACCGCGGCCCGCCTCAGCCCTTCAGCCCCGGAAAGTCCTCTTCGAAGTACTCGAACTCGCCGCGCGGCTGCGCCTCGGTGCGCTCGTGCTCGCTCTTGCGCATCTGCACGCGGCGGATCTTGCCGCTGATGGTCTTGGGCAGCTCGGTGACGAACTGGATGCGGCGCACGCGCTTGTAGGGCGCCAGGCGCTCGCGGGTAAAGCGGAAGATGTCCTCGGCCAGCTCGGCCGAGGGCGCCTCGCTGGGTACCAGGGTGACGAAGGCCTTGGGCACGGCCAGGCGCACCGGGTCGGGGCTGGGCACGATGGCGACCTCGGTCACCGCCGGGTGCTCGATCAGGCAGCTTTCCAGCTCGAAGGGGCTGATGCGGTAGTCGCTGGCCTTGAACACGTCGTCGGCGCGGCCGACGAAGGTGATGTAGCCGTCGGCGTCGCGCGTGGCGGTGTCGCCGGTGCGGTAGCAGCCGTCGCGCATGACCTCGGCGGTCTTCTCGGGGCTGTCCTCGTAGCCGACCATCAGGCCCAGCGGGCGCACGTCCAGGCGCAGCGAGACCTCCCCCTCGTCGGACAGGTTCTCGTCGGCATCGATCAGCACCACGTCGTAGCCGGGCAGCGGCCGGCCCATGCTGCCGGCCTTGATGGGCTGGCCGGGCGGGTTGCCGATCTGCGCCGTGGTCTCGGTCTGGCCGAAGCCGTCGCGCAGCGTCAGGCCCCAGGCACCCTGCACCTGGTCGATGATCTCGGGGTTGAGCGGCTCGCCGGCGCCGATGACCTCGCGCAGCGCCAGCTTGCCGCGCCACTGGTTCAGGTCTTCCTGGATCATCATGCGCCACACGGTGGGCGGCGCGCACAGGCTGGTCACCTTGTGCCGCTCCAGCACCGCCAGCAAGCCGGCGGCGGAGAAGCGCGCGTAGTTGAAGATGAAGATGGTGGCGCCGGCGTTCCAGGGCGCGAAGAAGCAGCTCCAAGCGTGCTTGGCCCAGCCCGGCGAGCTGATGTTCAGGTGCACGTCGCCGGGCTGCAGGCCCAGCCAGTACATGGTGCTGAGGTGGCCGACCGGGTAGCTCTGGTGCGTGTGCAGCACCAGCTTGGGCAGGCTGGTGGTGCCGCTGGTGAAGTACAGCAGCAGCGGGTCGGTGGCCTGCGTGGGCGCGTCGGGCGTGTAGGCCTCGGGGGCGCCGGCGCTGTCGGCAAAGTTCAGCCAGCCTTCGACGGGCGCGCCGACGGCGATGCGGGTGTAGCTGCCGGGCAGATCGGCAAACTTGGCCGTCTGGTCGCTGGCCACGGCCACGTGGCGCACCTTGCCGCGCTCCACGCGGTCCTGCAGGTCTTCCGTCACCAGCAGCATGGTGGCCGGGATCATCACCGCGCCCAGCTTGATGCAGGCCAGCATCAGCTCCCACAGCGGCAGCTCGTTGCCCAGCATCAGCAGCACGCGGTCGCCGCGCTGGACGCCCTGCGCGCGCAGCCAGTTGGCGACCTGGTCGGAGCGCTGCGACATCTGCGCGAAGCTGCGCTTGAGCTCGCTGCCGTCCTCGCCCACGATGTGCAGGGCGGTGGCGTCGTTGCCGCGCGCCATGGCGTCGAAATAGTCGAGCGCCCAGTTGAACTGGCCCAGCTGCGGCCAGCGGAAGTCGCGGTAGGCGGTGTCGTAGTCGGTGCGGTGCTGCAACAGAAAGTCGCGTGCCTGGGTGAAGGCGCTGGCGGCAGTGCTCTCGGTCATGGTGAAGTCTCCGTTGGGGTTTTCAGCCAATGCGCCCTGCCCAGCATCACGTCCCACGGACCATGCCGCAAGGCTGCCGGATGATCTTAGCCGAGCCCGCGAGCCAACGGCGCCGCCCCCCCCCCCCGGCCGCCCCC
>JAEXBL010000338.1 GCA_023394015.1 Pseudomonadota bacterium
ATGCAGCGCAGCACGCAGCCCATGGCCGGGGTCTCGCGCCACAGGCCGTCGGAGTGGTAGTTGTTCTCGTAGTTCTCGCGCTTGTCGCTGCGGTAGATCTGCACCAGGCCGGGGTGGTCCGGGTCGCTGCCGGCCACGGGGTGGTCCTCCAGCTCGCCGAAGCGGCGGGCAAACGCCACGTGCTCGGCGCGGGTGATGTCCTGGTCGCGCAGGAAGATGACGCGGTGCTTGAGCAGCGCAGCCTTGATCTTGGCGAACAGATCCGCATCGCGGCTGGCGTCGCCCAGGTTCACGCCGCTGATTTCGGCGCCGATGGCGGGGGTCAACTGACGAACTTGCATGCTTGTCTCCTGTGGGCTTGGCGTGCGTGCGGCGCGCCAAATCGATGAGCTAGGGGTGCCATGAACCGGGCGCTGGCCTTCTGCAGAGGCCTTGGCCGTGGCCCGCCGCGCGGCCAGCGGCGGCGAACGGGCAAGGTTCGGGTGCCATCGATTCTGTGGGCAGCGCCGGCCATCGGCTTCACATTTGGCGCCAAGTCTTTACCATCTGGTGCCTCGGATGCGTGCGGTCGCGCGCGGCGACACGTGCGCCGCAAGGCCAGTGGATCAAAAGGATTCGGTTCGACGCCCGGATGCACGCCCGCAACGGGCAGCCAGGACGCATCAACCGCCGCAAACAGTGGCGCTGCAAGAACCGGCGCTGCGCCTGAAGTCGGCCGTCCAGGTGATGACGGCAGCCCGGCCGCTTACTCGACCGTCACGCTTTTCGCCAGGTTGCGCGGCTTGTCGACGTCGGTGCCGCGGGCCACGGCGGTGTGGTAGGCCAGCAGTTGCAGCGGCACCACGTGCGGGATGGGCGACAGCGCGCCGTAGCGGCCGGGCAGGCGGATGACGTGCAGGCCTTCGCCGCTCTCGAGGTGGGTGGCGGCGTCGGCCAGCACGTAGAGCACGCCGCCGCGGGCGCGCTCTTCCTGCAGGTTGCTTTTCAGCTTTTCCAGCAGCGCGTCGTTGGGCGCCACGGCGACCACCGGCATGGCGCTGGTGACCAGGGCCAGCGGGCCGTGCTTGAGCTCGCCGGCGGCGTAGGCCTCGGCGTGGATGTAGGTGATCTCCTTGAGCTTGAGCGCGCCTTCCTGCGCCACCGGGTAGTGCGTGCCGCGGCCGAGGAACAGCGCGTGCTCCTTGCCGGCAAACTGCTCGGCCCAGTCGATGAGCTGCGGCTCCAGCGCCAGCACCGCCTGCAGGGCGTTGGGCAGCTGGCGCATGGCCTTCAGGTACTCGGCTTCCTGTTCATCCGTCAGCAGGCCGCGCGCCTGGGCCAGTGCCAGCGTCAGCAAAAACAGCCCGGCCAGCTGCGTGGTGAAGGCCTTGGTGCTGGCCACGCCGATCTCGATGCCGGCGCGGGTGACGTAGGCCAGCTTGCATTCGCGCACCATGGCGCTGGTGGCCACGTTGCACACCGTCAGCGTGTGGGCCATGCCCAGGCCTTGCGCGTGGCGCAGCGCGGCCAGGGTGTCGGCGGTCTCGCCCGACTGGGTGATGGTGACCACCAGCGTGCGCGGGTCGGGCACCGATTCGCGGTAGCGGTATTCGCTGGCGATCTCGACCTGGGTGGGCAGCCTGGCGATGGCCTCCAGCCAGTACTTGGCCACGCAGCCGGCGTAGTAGCTGGTGCCGCAGGCCAGGATCAGCACCTGGTCGATGGCGCGAAAGGTGACGTGGGCGCCCTCGCCCGGCGCGTGGTTGTGCGCGGCCTCGAACAGCTCGGGCACCACGGCCTCGACGCCTTCCAGCGTGTCGGCGATGGCGCGCGGCTGCTCGAAGATCTCCTTCTGCATGTAGTGGCGGTACGGCCCCAGATCGGCGGCGCCGCTCAAGGCCTGCACGGTGCGCACCGGGCGCTGCGCGGCCTGGCCGTCGCGCGCCACGATCCAGTGCTTGCCCAGCTGCACGTCCACCATGTCGCCTTCTTCCAGGTAGACGATCTGGTCGGTCACGCCGGCCAGGGCCATGGCGTCGCTGGCCAGGAAGTTCTCCTTGCCGTCGGCGCCTAAGCCCAGCACCAGCGGCGAGCCCTGGCGCGCGCCCACCAGGCGCTGTGGCTCGTCGCGGTGCAGCACGGCAATCGAGTAGCTGCCGCGCAGGCGCTGCACCGCCGCCTGCACCGCGGCCAGCAGATCGCCGTCGTACAGGCTGTCGATGAGGTGCACGATGACCTCGGTATCGGTCTGGCTGGTGAAGTAGTAGCCGCGCGCGGCCAGTTCGGCGCGCAGCGCCTCGTGGTTCTCGATGATGCCGTTGTGGACCAGGGTCACGCGCGCCGGGCGCTCGGCGGCCTCTTCGCCCGCCATGCCCTCGGGCACCGGGCCGCGGCTGACGTGCGGGTGCGCGTTGCCCACCTCTGGCGCGCCATGCGTGGCCCAGCGCGTGTGGGCGATGCCGGCGTGGCCGGTCAGCTTCTGCGCCTCGGTTTGCGCCGCCAGGTCGGCCACGCGCGAGATGCCGCGCACCCGCGTGAGCCGTGTGCCGGGCGCGCCCGCCGCCGCATCGGCCGCGTGCACGGCCACGCCGCAGGAGTCGTAGCCGCGGTACTCGAGCCGCTGCAGGCCCTGCACCAGGATGGGAACGATGTTGCGCGTGGAGACCGCGCCGACGATGCCGCACATGGGTGGATTCCTTGAGACAAGAGGTCGCCGGGCGACCGATGCGGCGATCTTAGGAAATCATCCAGGAAATTTATCGATCAATGTCCCGTCGATTTTGAAATCAAACACCGATTCAGCATCATTTTGAATTTTTCAATCAAAATGGATGGCGATATGAAACTGGACGACACCGACTGGACCCTGCTGGCCGCGCTGCAGCAGGACGCGGCCCAAAGCAACCAGGCCCTGGCCGAGCGCGCCCGCATCTCGCCGCCCACCGCATTGCGGCGCGTGCGGCGCCTGCAGGACGCCGGGCTGATCAGCGGCCAGGTGGCGCTGCTGCACGAAGACCGCATCGCCGCGCTGCAAGGCCATGGGCTCACGGCCATCGTCGAGGTGACGCTGGACCGCCAGGGCGCCGAGCACCTGGACGCCTTCGAGCGCCGCGCCGTGGCCGACGCCGCCGTGCGCCAGTGCTACCGCGTGGCGCCGGGGCCCGACTTCGTGCTGCTGCTGCGCGTGCCCGACATGCCGGCCTACCAGCAGCTTGCCGAGCGCCTGTTCACGCAAGACGCCAACGTGCGCAACGTGCGCGCCTTCTTCTCGGTCAAGCGGGCCAAGTTCGAGACGCAGGTGCCGCTGGCGCGCGGCGGATGAGCGGCCGGTGACTGTTCAGGAGAAAGGCGGCTCCAGCGCCCTTCTGATCCGCAAGCAGCTATGTTTTCAATAGTGCTCGGGCTGCACACGTCACCACGCGCCACGCGCGTCCACCGGCACCACGGCCTCCACGCGGCCGGCGGCGATGCCGCCGCGCACCACGATCAGGTGGTCGTGCAGGTTCACGGTGGGGTCGCAGTGGCCGGGTATCAGCCACACGGTTTCGCCCAGCTCGGGCAGCGTGGGCAGGGTGCCGCCGTAGTCCAGCGGCTTCAGGATGCCGTGCTCGTCGCCGCCGTTGGCGAAGTCCAGCCGCGCCTGGCCCGGCAGGGTGAACACCGTCGGCAGGCCGCTGTCGATGGCGTGGCTCTTGTGGCCGGCGTCGCACACGGCGCGGCCTGCGCCCACGCTGATGACCTGCGACTTGACGAACAGCGCCGGCTCGAACTGCGGCTGCGCGGGGTCGCGCTCGTTGCGCAGGTAGTCGGCGTCCATGAACAGAAAGCTGCCGGGCTGCAGCTCGGTCCACAGGCCGCTGGCGGCCTCGTGCGCAAAGGTGCCGGTGCCGGCGCCGGTGATGACGGGCGGCGCCAGATCGGCCGCCACCAGCAGGCGGCGCGTTTCATCCAGTCGCTCGGCGGCGGCACCGATGGCGGCGCGGCGCTCGGCCACGCTGCGCAGGTGCTGGGCCCCGCCATGGTAGGCCTGCAACCCGGCAAAGCGCAGGCTGCTGGAGCGGCGCGCCACCAGCCGCGCCAGTTGCAGCGCCGGCTCGCCGGGCGACACGCCGCAGCGGCCCTGGCCGATATCCACCTCGACGAACACGTCGATCACGGCATTGGTGAGTTGCATGGCCTGGGCCAGCCGCTCCACGCCCTCGAAGCTGTCCACCGCAATCGCCAGCTGGCCGCCGCGCAGCTTGAGCTGGTGCGCCAGGGCGGCCACGCGGCGCAGCTTGGTCACGGCCAGCACCTGGTTGCTGATGAACAGGTCGTTGATGCCGCCGGCGGCCAGGGCCTCGGCCTCGCCCACGGTCTGCACGCACAGGCCCACGGCCCCGGCCTGCAGTTGCAGGCGGCCGAACTCGGCGCTCTTGTGCATCTTGGCGTGCGGGCGCAGGCGCAGGCGGTGCTTGGCGGCGAACTCGGTCATGCGCTGCTGGTTGCGGTTGGCCGCGTCCAGATCGACCACCAGCGCGGGCGTGTCGATGGCCTCGACGCCCTGGCCGACGAGCGCGCCCAGGCGTTGCGTGGTTTCGGCTCTGTCCATCACGATCCTCCTCGTGTCGATTCGTTGTGGTGCTTGGCAAAGGGGCCGCTCAGGCCGTGCTTTCGTCCAGCGACTCGTCTTCCAGGTGCGTGGTGTCGGCCCAGCCAACCAGGGTCAGGCCGCTGTCGGGCGTCCACAGCAGGCGGTTGACCGCTGTGTTGCCGATCTGCCAGGTGCGCGCGGCCTGCAGGCCCAGGCCAGTGGCCGCGCGGTACAGCACGTCGAGCACGCCGCCGTGAGTGAACAGCGCCAGCGTCTGGCCAGGATGCCGGGCCGCCAGCGCCCACACGGCGGCGGTCACGCGCTCTCGAAACATGATCAGCGATTCGCCGCCGCCGGGCGGCACCCAGTCCGGCTCGCGCCGGCGCCAGCGCTCGGCCACCGAGGGCATGGCAGCGCTGATCTCGGCAAAGGTGCGGCCCTGCAGATCGCCAAAGCAGCGCTCGCGCAGCCCGGCGCTCACGGCCAGCGGCGCGCCGGTGGCCTCGGCCACGGTGCGCGCCGTTTGCAGCGCGCGCGACAGGTCGCTGCTGTGGATGGCGTCGATCGGCCCACGCTCCAGCAGCGCGCGCGCCAGGCGGCGGGCCTGCTCGCGGCCGGTGTCGTTGAGCGGAATGTCCAGGTGGCCCTGGATGCGGGTGTCCACATTCCAGGCGGTTTCGCCGTGGCGGATGGCCAGGATGCGGGTGGGTTCCATGAATGCATCATGCCATGGGCATGGCCGGGCCTCGCGGGGTGGGCCGCGCCCATCGCCGGCCCGCCCGCACCGGCCGTCGGTCACTGCCAAGAAGCCCGCGAGCGACGGCCCACGCGGCGCGGGCAGCTATGATTCAAGGAGCAGCGTCAGCGCGCCGGCTCAGGCCCACGTACCGGGCGATGTGCGGGCGCTTCGGCGCCAGCGGTCGGCGTGGCGCTGGCCGCCTTGGCCGCCTGGTCGGCACCCGCCGGCGGCACCAGCGGCACGCCCACGCGGCGCGCGGCGCTGGCGGGCTGCGGGTAGCCCTCCAGCGCGGCGACGAACAGCGCCGCCAGGATGTTGTCGGTGTCGTGCCAGGGCCCGTCGTGGCGGGCGCGGGTGTCGTAGACGATCTGGCCGCTTTGCAGATCGCGCATCAGCAGGCTGACCTCGCTGACGTAGGCGGGCACCGAGGAGCTCCACATCGGCCAGCCCCAGCCCAGCCCGATGCCGCCGCCGCGCCAGCCGCGGCCCACGCCCAGGCCCAGCGACACGCGCGGGTTGCTCAGGCCGCCCCAGTCATCGACCCAGTAGGCATTGACGTAGCCGCCCACCTGCACGCTGACGCGCGCGCGCGCCTCGTCGCGCACGGCACCCACGCGCGCCAGCGCCGCCTGCGCCATGGCCTCCAGCTTCTCGGGCGCAGGCTGGCCGGCCACCAGCGGCCCGCGCTCGAAGCGGTAGTGCGCGCCCTGCAGCACCGCATTGCCCGGCGGCTGGGCGGCGCTGGTGCGCACCTCGGCATCCACCGTGCGCGGGCCGCTGGCGCAAGCCGTCAAGGCACTGGCCACCAGAACCAGAACTGTGCGCGCTATCCACATCACCTTACCTCCGTGATTCGATGCCAGACACTCAGGCGCTGACCAGGGTCACGCCGCCGAAGGGCGCGCCGACGGGCTCGGGAAAGCTCTCCTCATCGAAAGCCTTGTCGCCCTGCGCGTCGGGCACGCCCGTGGCCTTCAGGTTCCTGAAATCGTGCAAGGTTCCGTCCATCAGGTGCGAGGGCACCACGTTCTGCAGCGCGGCGAACAGGTTCTCGATGCGGCCGGGGTGCTTCTTCTGCCAGTCGCGCAGCATGTCGCCCACCACCTGGCGCTGCAGGTTCTGCTGGCTGCCGCACAGGTTGCACGGGATGATGGGGAACTGGCGGTGCGCGGCCCAGGCCACCAGGTCGCGCTCGTCCACGTAGGCCAGCGGGCGGATGACGATGAACTCGCCGTTGTCGCTGGTCAGCTTGGGCGGCATGCCCTTGAGCTTGCCGCCGAAGAACATGTTGAGGAAGAAGGTCTGCAGCATGTCGTCGCGGTGGTGGCCCAGCGCGATCTTGTTGCACTTCAGACGCCGCGCCACGCTGTACAGAATGCCCCGGCGCAGGCGCGAGCACAGGCTGCAGGTGGTCTTGCCCTCGGGGATCTTGGCCTTGACGATGCTGTAGGTGTCCTGCGTCTCGATGTGGTGCTCGATGCCCAGCGATTGCAGGTAGTTGGGCAGCACCTCGGCCGGAAAGCCGGGCTGCTTCTGGTCCAGGTTGACGGCCACCAGCTCGAAGCGCACCGGCGCGCGCGCCTGCAGCTTGAGCAGCACGTCGAGCAGGCCGTAGCTGTCCTTGCCGCCCGACAGGCACACCATCACGCGGTCGCCCTCTTCGATCATGTTGAAGTCGGCGATCGCCTGCCCGACCTGGCGGCACAGGCGTTTTTCAAGCTTCAGGGCTTCGCGCTCGGCCTTGGAGCGGGCGGCGGGGCCGGTGGCGCCGGCAGCACCCTCGGCCACGGGCGGCGCGATCATTTCAAAAGGGGCATTCATGCCCCGATTGTCCTACGGCGCGCGGCAAACGGCACCGCCACCGCGCGCAGGCGGCGCCTCAGGCCCGCGCCTCCGCCAGCAATTCGGCCACCTGCCAATGGCGACCGTCGCTGCTGTGCAGCAAGGCACCCGTCAGTGCGTGCCCAGCCTCGCCGCCCCCAGCGCCCACGGTTTGCCAAACCAGCGCCGCGGCATAGCCAAAGTCGGGGTGGTGCAGGGCGTCAAAGTCACGCAGCAGCCCTTGCGCGGCGTGCTGCGGCAAACCGTTGATGCGCAGTGGCTGCGGCGCGCCCAGCGCTGCCGTGGCGCCGCTCCAATGGCTGACATACAGTTGCCCCGGTCGCGCCGCCCCCGCTCCGTCCTGCGCCAGGGTGAACAGCAGTGCGTCGCTGGCATGGGCGCCCGCGCGGCAGCGGCCCACCAGGCTGTGACCTGACCACAGCCGTGTCAAGGTCAGCGGCGGCGCCGATGCAAGCGTGGCATGGGCCGCCGTGTCGTCAATCCGCGCCAGCAGCAGGTCGCCATAGTCGTCTGGCGCCGGCAGCCCCAGCGCCCAAAAGGGCGAGGCGTCGGCCGGCAGGTCGTGCACGCCACGCATGAGCGGCGCACCCAGCAACCAGCGCGAACCCGCAGGCCCTGGCAGTTCAGCCAGCCATGATTCCACCCCCAGCACGTCCGCCCACTCGGCAGCGGGCATCGCCGATGCGTCCACCGTCCACCGGTCACGCCCTTGCCAGCGGGCGTCAAGCGCCAGCGGACGGGTGTTCCAGCGCATCAGCAGCGCCTGACCAAAGCCTGCCACGTCGCCGTCCGCATCCTGCGGACGCGGCACCATGCCCGCCGCCCAAAGCTGGCCCGCTGCCTCCCAGGCAGCATAAATCTGCGCATCGTCCACCGGCGCCAGTTCCACCGCCTGTGCCCCATCGGCAGCAAACACACGCACCTGGCGCACCGCGTTGACAAAAAACACCGCCAGACCGCCCACCCGCGCACTCACCGCGGCGGGATAAGGCGCATCGGGCGGGGCGCCGTCGTGCCCCCATGGCACGGCAGGTGCGATGGCCAGCCGCCGGTGCCCATCGATCAAGGCCAGTATGCGCCGCTGCGTGGCCACCCAGGGCAGCGGTTCGTGCGGTTCGGCGTGCGCCCAGGCGCGTACCGTGCCTCCCCGGTCATCAGGCGGCCAGGGCCGGGTGGCAATGGGCACCCCGCCCACCCCCCTGCCCGCCCGCGGCACCACCGTGAGCGCGCGCCCGGCAGGCCCCCGCAGCACCGGCTGCGCCAGTGCCAGAAACAAGGGGTCAAGCGGGTTGGATGGGTTCATGCCTGGCCGAGCCTAGCACTCAGGCCGAGACCGCAGACCTGGCCCGGCATGGCGATAGTTTTTCAGTGCGCGATGGCCTGGTATGCGGCTGCGCCGCCTTGCGAACCGAGCCAATAGCCGACTGCTCCGGCCGCGGCGCCCACCAAGAAGCCTGTCACGTTGCCAAGGCCGGGCACGATGGTTCCCGACACCGCACCGACGGCGGCGCCAGCGGCAGCCGCGCCGAGCCATCCGCCGGCCACGCGCGATACCTCCTTGCCTGTGTTGTCCCAGTTGCCTGTTTTCAGGCTGTCCTGGACCTCCCGAGTGACGGAAGCGCCATCCATCACCGCACCTACGGCCACCAAGGCACGGCCGCCGTGCTTCAGCACCTGCAGACCGCGGCCGGCATCGTCGGCCCCCTGCACCAAGGCATTGAAGGTGGGATCAGTCTTGCCGGCGTTCTGGATAATCTTCTGCGAAACAACGATCTCGCGCTGCGCTGGCGTCATCGCGTCGTAGGCCGCCCCTTGCGCCTTCTGCACGGCAGTCTCGGCCTTGCTCCAAACCTGTTCGAACGTTGGTGCCACGGCCTTGGCGGCCTGCGAGGCGCCCAGGCCCTTGGCAGAAATGCGCTCGCGCACGCTCTCCATGAGTTGGTTGCGGTACTCGCTGGCACCTTGCGCCGCTTGCCGCCAAGCCTGCGGGTTCTGCGCCTGAGCCGGGTCGGTGATGTTGAATCTCTCCGGCAACGTCTTCAATGGCTTGATGTATTGATCGATACGGACACGCGCATCAGCAAACACCTCGCGCGGGATGTGGTTGAGGCCGCGCCGCGGCACCTGATAGACGTCCATGGCGCCATGCACATCTTTCAACGCCCTGCCCGCACCTTGAGTACGCTGCTCGACCTGTGCCGGTGTCCACCCCAGATGGGGGTGTGTCGGCGCGGCCCGGGCGTAGCCCTGCAAGCCTGGCCCAACGCCCTTGGCGTCGGCAGGTTGGAACGAACGAACAGACAAACTCATGGTACGGCTCCTGCGCAATGGTGCAGCCTGAATGGTGCCGTCATACGGCATGGCGTGAAACTAGGATCGCTCCCATCGGTAAGCCCACCTACCAGGCAAGCGGTGACCGGCGCATCAGGCTCTGCTGCGCGGCTTTGGATGAACGCAGTGGAGCTTCACGGGAGCCGCGTGGCGCTGGTCAAACGTCCGCACGGCACGCATAGGGTGCGGGTGCATGAAGAAATCACCACCGCCCCGCCTCCATGCGGATCGCCACCGCGCAATCGTCGAAGATTTCCAGCTTGGTGATCTTCACCCGCACGCCCTGCACGCCGGGCAGGTGCATCAGGCGGTCACACAGCTTGCCGATCAGCGTCTCCAGCAGGTTCACGTGCTCGGCCGTGCACTCGTCGATGATGATTTGCCGCACCTTGCGGTAGTCGAGCACGTGGGTGATGTCGTCGTCGCGCGGGTGCAGCGGCTGCGCGCCCAGGCTCAGCTCGGCATCGACCTGGATCGGCTGCGGCGCGCCTTTCTCGTGCGCCAGGATGCCCAGCGCGGCATCGAAGCGCAGGCCGGTGAAGCTGAGGCTTTGCAGCCCCTGGGTGGGCAGGTCGCGCATGGGCGGTGTCACATCATCGAAAAATCGCGCTCGAAGCGCATCAGGTGCTGGCCGCCGTCGACCAGCAGCGTGGTGCCGGTGATGGAGGCGTTGTCCAGCGCGAAGCACACGGTGGCCGCCACGTCCTCGGGCGTGGACGAGCGCCCGAGCGGGCTTTGGCGGTGCAGTTCGGCAAAGCGCTGCTCATCCAGCAGGTGGCTGGTCAGCGTCAGCCCCGGCGCCACGCCGACCACGCGCACGCGCGGCGCCAGCGCCTGCGCCAGCAGCGTGGTGGCGCTGAGCAGCGCGGCCTTGCTGAGGGTGTAGCTGAGGAAGTCGGGGTTGGGGTTGAACAGCTTCTGGTCCAGCAGGTTGACCACGCAGCCGCTGGCCGGCGGCGCGGCGCGGGCGGCCAGGTGATCGGCCAGCGCCTGCGCCAGCAGGATGGGCGCGGCGGTGTTGGTGCGCCAGTGGCGTTCCATCGCCGTGTGGCCGAAGCTGGCCGCGTCGTCGTAGTCGAACAGCGCGGCGCTGTTGACCACGGCATCCACCGCACCCAGTTCGGCCACCACGCGCGGCAGCAGTGCGCGGGTGGCGGCCTCGTCGCCCAGGTCGGCATCAAAAGGGCCGCGGGTGGCCGTGTGGCAGGCGCAATCAGCCACGGTTTGAACAGCGTCATCGCGCGAGTGGTGGTAGTGCACCGCCACCCGCCAGCCGGCCCGCGCCAGCATCAGGGCGATGTCGCGCCCCAGCCGGCGGCCGGCGCCGGTGACCAGCACGGTGCGGAGGGCGGGGGCGACGTTCACGGACAATGGCGCGGTGACGAGAAATGAACAAGCCAGTGTAACCAGCCCGCTTTCTGCACTGATCGCCCGCGAGATCGCGCAGGCCGGCGGCTGGCTGCCCTTCGACCGCTTCATGCACCTAGCGTTGTACGCGCCGGGCCTGGGCTACTACGCCCGCGATGCGCGCCAGTTCGGCCTGCTGCCGGCCAGTGGCAGCGACTTCGTGACCGCGCCCGAGCTGTCGCCGCTGTTCGCCCGCGCGCTGGCGGCGCAGGTGGCCGAGAGCCTGGCGGCGACGGGCACCGACGAGGTGTGGGAGTTCGGCGCCGGCTCGGGCGCGCTGGCGGCCGGGCTGATCGACGCGCTGGACGCACTGGGCCAGCCGCTGGCGCGCTACACCATCGTCGACGTCTCGGGCGCGCTGCGGGCGCGCCAGCAGCAGCGGCTGGCCGCGCACGGCACGCGCGTGGCCTGGGCCGATGCGCTGCCGGACAGCCTGCGCGGCGTGGTGCTGGGCAACGAGGTACTGGACGCCATGCCGGTGAAGCTGCTGGCGCGCGTGGGCGGCGCGTGGCACGAGCGCGGCGTGGTTGTGGAGTCCGATCAGGCCGCGGCGCCTGGCCAGACTGCGCCGGCAGCTGTTCATTCAGGAGCCAACCCGTTCGCGTGGCAGGATCGCCCGACCGCGCTGCGCCCGCCGGTCGAGATCGAGGGCGCGCACGACGTGGTGACCGAGATCCACCCGCAGGCGCACGCCTTCGTCGCCACCGTGGCCGAGGCGCTGGTGCGCGGCGGCGCCGGGGCGGCCTACTTCATCGACTACGGCTTTCCCGAGGCCGAGTACTACCACCCGCAGCGCCACACCGGCACCCTGGTGTGCCACCGCGCGCACCGCGTGGACGACGCGCCGCTGGCCGACGTGGGCGACAAGGACATCACCGCCCACGTCAACTTCACCGGCGTGGCGCTGGCCGCGCAGGATGGGGGCCTCGACGTGCTGGGCTACACCAGCCAGGGGCGCTTTCTGCTCAATTGCGGCATCGCCCAGATGATGGAGGCGGCCGACCTGCCCGCCCGCGCCAACGCCTTCAAGCTGCTGGCCGAGCACGAGATGGGCGAGCTGTTCAAGGTGATCGGCCTGGCCACGCCGGACCACCCGCCCGCGCACGGCTTTGCAGCGGGCGACCGCACGCATCGGCTTTGAGGCAGCACCCATGATCCGCTGGGTGATCGTCGTCTTTCTGGCGCTGGTGCTGCTCAACGGCCTGACGCCGTGGCTCAAGAGGCTGGGCATCGGCCGCCTGCCGGGCGACTTCCACTTCAGGCTGTTCGGTCGCGAGTGGTCGATTCCGCTGGCCAGCACGCTGCTGCTGAGCGCGCTGGTCAGCCTGATCGCGCGCTGGCTGTGACGGCCATCCGCGGGCGCTACAGCATTTCGTCCGGCGCCAGCGGGCCGAGCAGCTTCAGCAGCAGCTTCAGCGCCAAGCTGGCATCGGGCTCGCCGCTGGCGTCGTCGAAGTCGGCGCCGGGCGGGGCGCGCCACAGCAGGCGGCCCTCGGGGCTCAGCTCGATCTGCCAGGCACCGTCTTCCAGCGCGTCGTCGATCTGCGCCGTGGCCTGTCGCGACAGGGCCTGGCTGCGGATGACCAGGGCGATCTCGGTGTTCTGCAGCTTGGAGCGCAGATCAAGGTTCATCGAGCCGATGCTGATGACGCGGTCGTCGATGACGAAGATCTTGGAGTGCAGGCTGGCCTTGGAGCCGCCGGCGCCGGAGCCGAACACGGTGCGGTCGAGGCGCTGGCTTTGCAGCGCGCGCATTTCGTACAGCGCCACGCCCAGCTGCAGCAGCTCCTTGCGGTAGCGCGCGTAGCCCACGTGGGCCAGCGGCGCGTCGTTGCTGGCCAGCGAGTTGGTGAGCACGCGCACGCGCACGCCGCGCGCGCGCATGTCGGCAAACACCTGCATCATCTGCCGGCCGGGCACGAAGTAGGGCGAGACGATGAGCACCTCGCGCTGCGCGCCGCGCATGAGCGAGAGCATGCCGTCGACCACCGTGTCTTCGGTGTAGGCGTCGTTCAGCTCCGGCACCA
Organism: Pseudomonadota bacterium; assembly: GCA_023394015.1. Lineage (GTDB taxonomy): Bacteria > Pseudomonadota > Gammaproteobacteria > Burkholderiales > Burkholderiaceae_C > Ottowia. The sequence goes on from JAEXBL010000338.1 coordinate 12,899, forward strand.
GCTTGTAGGGCTTGTCCACGATCAGCGTGCCGGGCGCCCACACCAGGGGTTGCGCCTGCAGATCCAGCGCCTCGGGCAGCGCGGGGGTGGGCGCAGCATCGCCTGGCGGCGTGGCGGGAACGTCGTCGTCACCGTTGGCCACGGCAGGCTGCAGCACCTGCTCGCGCAGCGTGCGCAGCTCCTGCGGCGAGATCAGCGACTGCACCGGATACGCCAACGGGTTGTTCCAGTACTGGTCGAAGCTGGCCGACATCTGCTGCACCACCGGGCCGACGGCCAGCAGGTCCATGTCGACGAAGTTGCTGCCGTCGGCGGTGCCGAAGTAGGCGTCGCCCAGGTTGCGCCCGCCGGTGATGCCCCAGGCGTTGTCGGCGATGTAGAGCTTGTTGTGCATGCGGTGCTGCATGCGCCTGAAGTCGTGCAGCGAGCGCACGGCGCGGATGACGGTGGAGCCGCGCCCGCCGGGCAGCGGGTTGTACATGCGCATTTCCACGCCCGGCAAAAAGGCCATGCCCATCACCAGGGCGTTGCGGCCGGTGGAGTTGAAGTCGTCCAGCAGGATGCGCACCCGCACGCCGCGCTCGGTGGCGGCGCGCACGGCGCGCAGCAACTCGCGCGTGCTGGCGTCGGCGTGGATGGCGTAGTACTGGATGTCGAGCGTGCGGGTGGCGCGCTGCGTCAGTGCCAGCCGGCTGCTGAAGGCCAGGTTGGCCGAATCGACCAGCGCGTAGCCCGACACCTCGTCCGCCGTGCCGGCCGGGCGGCGCGCGGCGGCGAGCCGGCCCAGCGGCGTGCTGCCCGGATCGGCCAGCGCGTGCGACTCGGGCCGCTCGACGTTCTGCGGCAAGCTGCCGCAGCCGGCCAGCAGCGCCGCCGCCAGCACGGCCAGCAGCCAGCCCAGCCAGCGCGGGGCGGCCGGGTGCTGCGGCGGACGGGGCAGTCGGGGCGGGCGCATGGCAGATGTTCCGATCGGAGCACCCATCCTAGGGCCGAAAGCCGGCGTGCGCCTGTCGGACAAGGGCGTTTGCGCGCCCCGTGCGGTGGCGCGAAAAAGCCGCCCGCAGGCGGCTCTTTCAGGGTGCGGCGGTGCGTTCAGGCGGCGGTCTGGTCGTCGGTGGCGGCGCCGGGGGCATGGGCGATGCACGAGGCGATGCCGGCGTCGCGGGCCGCTTCGCTGCTGTACATCTCGCTGCTGCCGATGACTTGCCCGTTGGTGGCCTTGAGGTTGAAGTACGGCGCGCCATTCTTGGCCGTCAGCTTCTCGTAGCGGGCGGCGTCGCCGCCGTTCTTCTTCACCGATTCGATGCCGTTGACCGCGCTGGCCTTGGCCTCGTACATCTCGCTGCTCAGGATGACCTGGCCGTTGCTGGCCAGCAGGGAGAAATAGAACTTGTCGTTCTTGGACTTCTTCAGTTCGAACTTGCCTGCCATGAAACGTTCTCCTTCGAAGGGTGTTGGCCAAAACCGGTATTGGCTGGCGCGCATTGTGGCGCCCAAAGCCGCCGGATTCAATCGCGCGGCCGCGGGGGATGTGCCCAAGTGTGCGTTTGCGCACGCCGCCGTGGCGCGGCGGCCATGTGCGCCGTTCAACCCTGCATCATGCGGCGCGACTTGGCGATCGACATCAGCATGCCCAGCGCCAGCCCCAGCGTGACCATGGCCGTGCCGCCGTAGCTGATGAAGGGCAGCGGCACCCCCACCACCGGCAGGATGCCGCTGACCATGGCCATGTTGACGAAGGCGTAGGTGAAGAAGATGGTGGTGAGCGCCGCCGCCAGCAGGCGCGCGAACAGCGTGGGCGCGTCGGCGGCAATCATCAGCCCGCGGAAGATCAGGAAGATGAAGCCCGCGATCAACGCCAGGTTGCCGGCCAGGCCGAACTCCTCGGAAAAGGCAGCGAAGATGAAGTCGGTGGTGCGCTCGGGGATGAACTCCAGGTGCGTCTGCGTGCCCTGCATAAAGCCCTTGCCCCACAACCCGCCGGAGCCGATGGCGATCATGCCCTGCAAAATGTGAAAGCCCTTGCCCAGCGGATCGCGCGTGGGATCGAGCAGGGTGCACACGCGCTGGCGCTGGTACTCGTGCAGCACGCGCCAGTCCACGCCGTCGGCGCACAGCTGCGTCTCGAAGGCCAGGATGCCGACGATGCCGACCGCCGCCACCAGCACCGGCGGCAGCACCAGCTTCCACGACAGGCCGGCGAAGAAGATCACCGCCAGCCCCGCCGCCAGCACCAGCAGCGCCGTGCCCAGGTCGGGCTGGCGCACGATCAGCCCCACCGGCACCGCCAGCAGCGCAAAGGCGCCGATGAAGTCCACCGGCCGCGTCTGCCCCTCGCGGCGGTGGTACCACCAGGCCAGCATCAGCGGCGTGGCGATCTTGAGCAGCTCGCTGGGCTGGATGACCACGCCCAGGTTGATCCAGCGCGTGGCGCCCTTCTTGGTGATGCCGAAGAACTCCACCCCCAGCAGCAGCAGAACGCCCAGCAGGTACAGCGGCACCGCCAGGCTCATCAGCCGCTGCGGCGGCACCTGCGCCACCACGAACAGGATGCCGGCGGCGATCAGCATGTTGCGGCCGTGGTCGGCAAAGCGCGTGCCGTGGTCGAAGCCCGACGAATACATGGCCAGCAGGCCCATGCCGGCCAGCACCAGCACCGCCGCCAGCAACAGCAAGTCAAACCCCCGCAGCAGCGGCCAGATGCGCTGCCAGATGGAGGGTTTTTCGAACACCACAGACATAAAGAATTATCCCCCCTGAGTCGGCCTGCGGCCGCCATCCCCCCTGAGGGGGGACAACGCTGGTGGTCGGGGGGACCCCGCCCACGGCGTTCCT